>JAUUSS010000135.1 GCA_030841765.1 Collinsella aerofaciens
AGTCCTGCGCAAGACGAAGGCCACATTAAGTGGCCTTCTTTGCGTGCGGAACTGTAGAGCAGGGAACTTCGTGCCCCGACGCCCGGGAGGACGTTTCATTTAGAAAGATGGACCGACCGCCGTCAGCGATGGGAGCTACTCCCCCAGCACGGCCTTTTTGGCGGCTGCAGCCATGTTGTCCAGATCTTCCTTGGTGGGGTGATCCTTTGCGGCGACCCAGTTGTCGAGCAGCATCTTATAGCGCGCGTTGTCGGGATCTTGCTCGAGCATGGCCTCGTAGCGCTGCTTGACCGCAGGGCCCATCTTGCCCTGACACATCGCCCAGCCCGCAAGCTCGGCATCTCCAGCCAAATTGGAGGTCACGCGGTCGATAATCTGCTGGTAATAGCTCTGATCGGCCCCAAAGCCGCAGGTGCCAAACAGGAAGACGCGCTTGCCGTGCAAAGCGGAGAGCAACGCCGCGACCGAAGGCGTGCACGCGCCCTTGTCGCACCAAAAACCGACGAGCACCGTGTCGGCCGCGCAGGCGCCCTGCGCCTCGAGCGCAACCTGATCTGCATCCGCATCGTCGCTCAACGCCGCGGCATGGACAAACTCAACACCCGCAGCCTGCAGAGTGCGCTTGATCGCACCCGAAACCATCCTGGTATTACCGCTCTTGCTGTTAACCACCAAAGAGCACGTCATAGTCACGTTGCCTCGTATCCCCCAAAACTAAAGCCACTAATGCAATTTATTAGATGACTATCTTAGTACTAACGTGACAGATGTAAACCACCGTCTGTCGATTGATTAATTTGCCCCACGGGCTTGCTTACTGGGCAAACTGGCTGCGGTAGAGTTCGGCGTAGAAGCCGCCTGCCGCTAGCAGCTCGTCGTGCGTGCCGCGCTCGATAATCTGGCCGTCGCGCATGACCAGAATGCAGTCGGCGTTGCGAATCGTGCTCAGGCGATGCGCCACGACAAAGCTCGTACGGCCGGCCATGAGCTCGTCGAATGCCGCCTGCACCTGCAGCTCGGTACGCGTATCGATGCTCGACGTTGCCTCGTCCAGCAGCAGAATCGCCGGATCGGTGAGCATAACGCGCGCAATGCACAGCAGCTGTTTTTGACCCTGGCTAAACGTGCCGCCGTCCTCGCCGATGACCGTATCGTAGCCGCCTGGCAGCTGCACGATAAACTTGTGCGCATGCGCGCGCTTGGCAGCTTCGATAACCTGCTCGCGCGTGGCGTCGGGACAGCCGTAGGCGATGTTTTCCGCCACCGTGCCCTCGAACAGCCACGTATCCTGCAACACCATGCCAAAGGCATGGCGCAGGCTTGCGCGCGTGTAGTCACGCGAAGACCTGCCATCAACCGTGATATGGCCGGCATCGATATCGTAAAAGCGCAGCAGCAGGTTGATGAGCGTCGTCTTTCCGCAGCCCGTGGGGCCAACAAGGGCAAAGCGCATGCCGGGCTTGGCCTCGATGCAGATGTCCTGCAGCAGCTTGCGGTCGGACACGTAGCTAAAGTCCACATGCTCAAAGGCGACCTCGCCCTGCGGGGCAGCAAGTTCCACGGCATCCGCCGCATCGGGCTCCTGCTCGCGGGCATCGAGCAGCGCAAACATGCGGCGCGCCGAGGCATACGCCGTCTGGATCTGCGTAATGACGTTGGTGACCTCGTTGAACGGCTTGGTGTACTGGTTGGCATAGGACAGGAAGATCTGCACGCCGCCCACCGTAAGCGCCGCGGGCACGCCCGTGATCACGCCCACGCAGCCGATCACAGCGACCACGGCATAGATGATGTTATTGATAAAGCGCGTGCCGGGGTTGGAGAGCGAACCCATAAACTGTGCGCGCTCGCCCGCGGTGTAAAGCTCGGCATTGAGGGCATCGAAGCGCTGCTGGGCGTTGGGACCGTAGGCAAAGGCGTCGACAAGCTTTTGCTCGCCTACGTACTCCTCGATATGACCACCGAGCTGCCCTTGAATACGCTGCTGTGCCGTAAAGCTTTTGTTGGAGAGCTTGGCAATAGCACCGGCTGCAAAAATGGAAAGCGGCGTGACGAGCACCACCACGAGCGTCATGGTCAGGTTGATGGAAAGCATAAACGCGAGCGTGCCCACGATGGTAATAACACCGGTAAAGAGTTGCGTGAAGCCCTGCAGCAGGCCGTCACCCACCTGGTCGACATCGTTGACCACGCGGCTCATGAGGTCGCCGTGAGCATGGCTGTCGATAAAGCTGAGCGGCATGCGGCTGAGCTTGTCGCTCGCCTCCACGCGCATGTCGCGCACCGTTTCGTAGGACAGGCGGTTGACGCAGTAGCCCTGCAGCCACTGGAAGGCCGCGGCTCCCACCACGACGAGCGCGAGTTTGGTGACAAGCGGCAGCAGCGCGTCGAAGTCCACCTGCCCGACGGCAACGATCAGGTCGATGCCCTCGCCGATGAGAATGGGCGTGTAGAGCTGCAGAATCACGGAGATGGCGGCACTCACAAACGACGCAACAAACGAAATGCGATGCGGACGAACGTAGCCCATCAGACGGCGAGTCACCGCACCCACGGGATAGCGCTCGGGGTCGCCGGGCTGGCGCGGACCGTCGCCCAGGTCGTTGAGGTTATCGTTACCGGACACGTTGGCCGTCATCGTGGCGACCGAACCGGAGGAAGTGTACGGATTCATTTAGCAGCCCTCCTTTGCGCAAATGGATGCCGGGGCAGTCGGGGCGGACGCGGGGCTTAGGGTGGACGCGGGCGCCGGAGTGGGCGCGGGCGCTGTGCTCCCCCGCTGGCCCTCAAGCTCCTCGCGGCGCAGCTGCGACTGGCAAATCTCGCGATAGAGCCGACAGGTCGCATAGAGCTCGTCATGTGTGCCCAGGCCGGCAACCGAGCCGTGGTCGAGCACGCAGATCACGTCGGCATCGCGCACGGTCGAGACGCGCTGGCTCACAATCACCGTGGTCAGCGGCAGCCCGCCCTTGGCGGCACCGCGCATGCTGCGCTCGCGAATGGCATGGCGAAGCGCCGCGTCGGTCTTAAAGTCGAGCGCCGACGCGGAGTCATCCATGATCAATATCTGAGGCGAACCAACCAAGGCACGCGCGATAGTCAGGCGCTGACGCTGGCCACCGCTAAAGTTCTTGCCGCCCGCCTCGACCGGGGCGTCTAAGCCCTGCGGCTTGTTGCGCACGAACTCGCTGGCCTGCGCCATGTCGAGTGCCACCCAGAGCTCCTCGTCGGTCGCAGCTTCATCGCGCCAGGTCAGGTTGCTGCGGATGGAGCCGCTCACCAGCGATGCGCGCTGCGGAACGGTCGCGACCACACGGCGCAGCTGGTCGAGCGGCCAGGTGCGCACGTCGACGCCCATCACGCTCACGCTGCCGGTGCTCGCATCGTACAGGCGCGGGATGAGCGAGACGAGCGTGGACTTGCCGCTACCCGTACCGCCGATAATGCCGAGCGTCTTGCCCAGCGGGAGTTCCAGCGTCACATCGTTGACAGCATTGGCCGCGCCAGCGCCAAACGAGAAGCTCGCATGGCTCAAGCTCAGCGCGGGAACTGAAGCGACATTGCCCGGCTTGGGCAGCGCGACCGGCTGGTTGCCCTCGTCAGCGATGCCCGGCACGCAATTGAGCACCTCGTTGATACGCGACGCGCTGGCGCTCGCCTTGGTAAAGACCACGACCAGGTTGGCGACGTACACGATGGAGGTCAGGGTCTGCGTCATGTAGTTCACAAACGCCATGACCTGGCCCTGCGTAAGCTCGCCCACGCTGACCTGGATGCCGCCCACCCACAGGATGGCGCACACGCCCAGGTTCATCACCAAAAACGTGACGGGGTTGAGAATCGACGAGAGCTTGCCCACCGCGATGGCAGTATTGGCCTGGTCGTCGGCGGCCTGCGCAAAGCGCTCGCGCTCGTGATCTTCGCGCACGAAGGCGCGAACCACGCGGGCGCCCGAAAGGCCCTCGCGGCAGATAAGCGCGATGCGGTCGAGCTTTGCCTGCAGCTGCTTGTAGTACGGAATGCAGCGCGCCATGACAACCCAGAACACCAGGCCAATGGCGGGCGTGCAGATCAAAAAGATGATGCCGAGCTTAAGGTCGATGGCAAGGGCCGCGCACATGGAGCCCACCGCTAGAAAGGGCCAGCGGATGAGCATGCGCACGCCCAGCGCCACAGCGAGCTGGACCTGGTTAACGTCGTTGGTAATGCGCGTGATGAGCGACGGCGTGCCAAAGCGGTCGAGCTCGGCATAGCTCAGCTTGTTGATGTGCTGGTAGAGTGCGCCGCGAATGTCAGTACCCATGCCCTGCGAGGTGAGCGCCGCCATCTTCTGGCAAACAAGCGTAAACGAGATGCCGATTACAGCCATGGCGGCGAGCACCATGCCGTAGCGGACGACGGCACTCACGTCGTGCGCACCGATACCTTTATCGATCATCTGGGCAATCACCAGCGGCGTCAGCAGGTCAAAGATCACTTCAATCAACTTGCACGCAGGGCCAATCACCATATACCGGCGAAACTTACCACCAAAACGCCTGAGCAGCTCAATCATGTATAGGCGCTCCTTATCATCATCTCTCTTCAATCTGATTCATGATAGTACGGAGAGCCCTGGAGATATGAAATCAACTCGTCACAGAACAAGCCCCCGAAACAATCAGGAAACTGGGCACAGAGACAAAGCACCCGAACATGTTTTGGCAAAGCCAACGAGCAGCACTAGACAAGGGATTAATTGTTCAGATTAACGCGCCTCTACGGGCGCATTTTGGACGATGAGGTCCCGGTGCCGGCGGGCTGTTTGGTAGTCGAGCGATTCCGCAGGCAAAGCCGAGGACCAGCGAGACACCAAACAGCCCGCCGGCACCGGGACCACATCGCGGCACCAAAAAGCGCCCGTGCGCTCGATGGATTCGGATGCCCGACAGAGGCTCCTTATGGCTGCTTCCTTCCGGACCTGACCAGATTCGGAACATGTCGTCATCCGAACCCATCGAACGCGCTAGGCGCTCGGTATATCTTACCCGCTCCCGCCCTCCACGGCAAGGCAGCTAATTTAGGACGGGGCCAAAAGACCACTTTTGAGTTGCGGGGGTGTAATTAGTGTTTTTTGGGGCGGCGCCCCCCACCAAC
>JAUUSS010000007.1 GCA_030841765.1 Collinsella aerofaciens
GCTTAATGGGTGCGCATATATATTGACGGTCGACGTGGGCAATACGTTCATTCGCTTTGGCCTGTTTGCCGAGGATTCGGCCGCGGCGCAGGAATGCCCGCTTGCGACGTGCGAGATCACGACGCCGTCGAGCATTACGGCCGACGAAGCGCGTATGCGTCTCGCTCAAGTCATGGCCGCGCTGGCGGCTGATGCAGGCATGCCCGGCGCGCTCGTGCCCACGGCGGCCGTGCTGAGCTGCGTGGTGCCGGCGCTCGAGCGCCCGTGGAAGGCAGCTCTTTCCCGCACCTGCACGGGGCGCGTGCTCACCGTGGGTCCGGGCCTCAAGACTGGCATGCCCGTCCACTACGACGACCCGGCCGAGATCGGCCCCGACCGCATCGCCGACGCCGTGGCGGCCCGTGCCGTCTACGGCTCTCCGTGCATCGTAATCGACCTGGGTACCACGACCAATATCGAGGTCATCGACGCGCACGGTACCTTTGTGGGCGGCGTCATCGCGCCGGGTCTGGCGCTTGGCGCCCGCTCGCTTTCGGCTGCTGCGGCGCGTTTGCCTCAGGTCGAGCCTTCGGCGCCAACGCACGTCATCGGTCGCAACACGCGCGAGGCCATGCGCTCGGGCGTGGTTCTGGGCGAGGTAGCCCGCATCGACGGTATGCTCGACATGGTGCTTGCCGAGATGCGCGCGACCAAGGCCGCGGGGGAGGGCGACGTGCCCATCGTCATTACCGGCGACGATGCCGAGGCACTCGCGTCGCTGGTCGGTCACAGTCTGACGGTCGACGACGCACTGACGTTGCGGGGTCTCGCCGAGCTCTACCACATCAATCAAAAGCCCCGGCGCGCGTAGCGATGGGGCGGTGGGACAAAAGCGTCTCCACCTTTCACCTGCTACAATGGGTCAAACTATTGCGATTTCGGGGGTGTCTGCCATGTCGGACGATCTTCATCAAACTTCGTCAGGCAAGCGCCTGGACGTCATTAGCTGGGACGAGTTCTTTATGAGCGTGGCCATCGCCGCGCAGCGCCGCAGCAAGGACCCCAACACGCAGGTGGGTGCGTGCATCGCCAGCACCAACCACCGCATCCTTTCGGTGGGCTACAACGGTACACCCTCGGCGCTCAACGACGACTTTTTCCCGTGGGGTACGAGCGACGACCCGCTGCAGGACAAGCACAACTACGTGGTCCATGCCGAGGCCAACGCCGTGCTCAACTACCGTGGCTCGCTCAAGGACCTCGAGGGTTCCACGGTCTACGTCACGCTGTTCCCGTGCCACGACTGCGCCAAGATTTTGGCTCAGGTGGGCGTGGGCGAGGTCGTCTACCTGGACAACAAGTACGCCGACACCGATGACGGCCGTATCAGCCGCCGCATTCTCGACTCCTGTGGCATCAGCTACCGCCAGGTCATCGTCGATGTCCAGATTGGTACCGGGGGACAGGCTCGACAGTAATATGCGTTGTCGCTATCTGACGACGAACGCAGCTCGAAGAGCCCCGTCCCAAATTGGCTACTCGTGAAAGTCGCGTCTGCGCGCATGGACGGCTCGTGAGCGGGTACATGGCTGTAGTAACATAGCTTCTGTCCGCGGGCGTGCCCGCGTTATTGTGAGAAAGGAGCCCCTGTGGCTGTTAACGAAGAGCTGCTTAAGAAGGTTCTTGAAGAGATTCGCCCCAACCTGCAGGCCGACGGCGGCGATATGGAGTATGTGGGCGTTGACGACGAGGGCGTCGTCCAGCTTGAGCTTCAGGGCGCCTGCGCCGGCTGCCCTATGAGCGCACTGACCCTGTCCATGGGCATCGAGCGCATCCTCAAGGAGCACGTGCCCGGCGTTACCCGTGTTGAGCAGATCAATGCCTCCGGCGAGACCGACGACCTGTACGACGAGTACGCGCCGTTCTAAGATGCGAAGGCTGCGGACGGCATACTCCGCATAGACGTTACGCCCAAATATGCGGCTGCGAGCGCAAGGCCCGCGGCCGCATTTGTATGTAGGGAGTAGGAGGGTCGACATGCTCAACGACTTCTACCATATGCTTGATCCTGTCGCGATCTCGGCGGGCCCCATCACTATCTACTGGTACGGCCTGGCCTACGTGGTCGGCGCTCTGCTCACGGCGGTCGTCATGTACCGCACACAGCGTCGCTGGGGCTTTAACATCACGATTGACGACCTGACGAGTGTCGTGGTCGGCGTGGTCTTTGGCCTCATTATCGGTGCGCGCCTGTTCTACGTCGTCTTTTACGGTGATGGCTACTACTGGGCGCACCCGCTCGAGATCTTTGCCACCAACGAGGGCGGCATGAGCTTCCATGGCGGCTTGGTGGGCGGCATTATCGGCGGCATCATCGTGTGCCGCATGTATAAGCTCGATGCCTGGACTTTGGCAGACCTTGCCGTCATAGGCGCGCCGCTGGCCTTGTGCCTGGGCCGTTGTGCCAACTTTGTCAACGGTGAGCTGTGGGGCAAGCCGACCGATCTGCCCTGGGGCGTGGTCTTCGGTGGCACCGCGGGCGATATGCCGCGTCACCCCTCCCAGCTCTACGAGGCATTTCTTGAGGGCATCGTGCTCTTTTGCATTCTGCAGGTGCTCAGCCGCAAAAAGCCGCTACTGCCCCAAGGCACGTTTATGGGCGTGTTTGTGATGGGTTACGGCATCGTCCGCTTCCTCATTGAGTTTGTGCGCGTGCCCGATGCCCAGCTGGGCTATCTGCTTGGCGGCGTCATTACGATGGGTCAGCTGCTGAGCCTGCCGCTCGTAATCGCGGGCCTGGCGCTCATCATCTTTGCTCGTCGCCGCAACCAACCCCAGCGCATCTACCTCGACGCCTAACCACCACAAAGGGGACAGGCACCTTTGTGGTGGTTTGCTGGGCAACGATGATAGAACCGTAACGTTTCCCCAGATAAAACCTGCTAAAATAAACCTGTCCCTTTTTGGCAGGTTTCTAGAAAGGCTCTTTGGACTGTGAAGGATTCCGATCTCTCCACAACGGCTGCGCGCGACGCTGCCCGCATCGTCTGGTTTAAGCGCTACCCCGCCAAGCAGACGCTCATCGCATTTTTGCTCGCGCTGTTGGCGACCACGGCGTTTTCCATCGATCCCGCCCCGGTGTCGAGCAACGCAGTCTTGGCGATTGACCCCAAAGCCTCGGGCATGCTGTACGTGTGCTACGAGGTGCTCCTCTCGTTTGCCGGCCATACCGACGCGGTCATGCTACTTGCACTTGCCTGCCTGCTCACCTTGCCGTTTCGCTATGTGTTCTTTGGCCGCGGTGACGCTTGGCGCCCGTCGGTCGTGCTGCCATCGCTGTTCTTTGCCGTCTGCATGGTGTTCGGCCGTAGCTACGATCTTACCGATTCGGCCGAGATTGTCCTTGGCGACAAACCCCGCATCATCTGCGCCTGGATTGGCGGCGCGGGCTGGATGCTCTTGGCGGTCGTTGCCTTCTATCTGGCTTTTGAGTGCCTGGATTGGCTGAGCTCTCGGCGCATCCCGTTTTCCGAAGCGCACTTTGGCCGCGTATGGCGTGTGGCTCACGCCGTGCTCTCGGTCCATCCCTTTGCCGGGCCCTTCCTGGTGCTTATGATCGCCTGGGCGCCCACGCTTATCGCTTCGCTGCCCGGTCTTTTTATGGGAGATACGGGTGCGCAGATTCGCCAGTGGTTCAACTACCCCAACGGCACGAGTGACTACCTGCGTCTGCTCAATCCCAATGTGTTGCTCAACGGACATCACCCCGTGGTGCACACGGCTATCATCGGTTCGTGCGTCCAGCTGGGGCTTTCACTGTTCAACAGCGCTAACGCGGGTCTTGCCATCTACACCTGTGCTCAGTTCGTCATCACGGCCGCCTGCATGGCCTATTCCATTTCGTCGCTGCGCAAACTGGGCGTGAGCCTGCCGGTTCGCGGTGCGATCCTGCTGTTCTTTGCGTTTATGCCGATGTTCTCTAACTACGCGGCGTTGCTCACCAAAGACGTGCTCTTTGCCGACGCGTTCTTGGTGCTGCTGGTACAGACCGTCAAGCTCGTGGCATGTGGCTTGCCCCGTCGTGATGCCAATGTCGAGCGAGCGGGCGAGAAAGCCCCCGTGCTCTTTGCGCGCCACGACTGGCTGCTGCTCGCTCTGGGCGCCATGGGTTCCACGTTCCTGCGCAACGGCGGCCTGGTGTTTCCCCTGGCGGCATGCGTAATCGCGGCGGCGTTTTGCGTATGGGACGTGCATGTGGCTCGTCGTGCAGCCAAGCAGACTGGTGCTGCGCCTTCGGGCGCCATCCCGCGTTTCCGCTGGGTTGGCGTTCTCGCGGTGCTCGTGCTCTGCCTTGCCTCTAATATGTACTTCACCAAGGTCTTTATGCCGGCGCACGATATCACGCCTGGTTCCAAGCGCGAAATCCTCTCGATTCCGTTTCAGCAGACCGCTCGTTTCGTCCAAAAGCACGACGGCCTCAACTCGGGCGTCAACCCTACGGTTAAGGAGGACGGCACCATTGTGGAGGCTCCTTGCGACGGTTCGGTGACCGACGAAGAGCGTGCCGTGATCGATCGCGTACTCAAGTACGAGAACCTGGGCCGCCGCTACAATCCCGACAAGTCCGACGCCGTCAAGAACTGCTTTAACGAGTACGCCTCGCAGGAGGACATCGATGCCTATTTTGAGGTATGGGCTCAGATGTTTAAGAAGGATCCCGAGTGCTATATCTCGGCGCTTATCAATAACTACTATGGCTATTTTTATCCGAGCGCGCGCGATGCCTGGGTCTACAGCACGGCGCGTAGTGCCGAGATCATGGCGCGTCCCGACAACCTCAAGTACTTCGACTTCCATCCGGTTGACAGCAACGTGGTGCGCTGGTGCGACCACCTGATCAACCTGTATCGCGTGGCAGTGCAACGCATACCGTTTATCTCGCTCACCATGAGCTCGGCCACCTACGTGTGGATCATGATCGCCGTGGTGGTCTACCTGCTGCGTCGTCATTCATGGCGTGCACTGGCGATCTGGGTGCCGCTGTTGGGCGTGCTCGCTGTGTGCCTGATTGGCCCGTGCAACGGCTCGACTTATATGCGCTACCTGTATCCGGTCATCGCCTGCATGCCCTTCGCCATCGGCGCCACCGTCACCCGCAGCGACTTCCTCTGGTCCTAACTTGGTGCATTGGGGTCAGGATACTTTGCACTAAGGGGCCGCATCATCACGACGCCTTCATTTTGGGGTTTATCTCGCAGGCCAGTAGGTATATCATAACGACGTTTGTTTATATTGCCCGAGCATCTGCGCTGGGCTTTAGGTCGAAACCGATAGGAGACACGTATGTCCGGACACTCTAAGTGGGCCACAACCAAGCATCGTAAGGGCGCGCAGGACGCCAAGCGTTCCGCCCTCTTCTCCAAGCTGAGCCGCAACATCACCGTTGCTGCCCGTCTCGGCGGTGACCCGCTGCCCGAGAACAACGCCAGCCTCGCCGCTGCTGTTGCCAAGGCCAAGGCTCAGTCCATGCCTAAGGACAAGATCAAGTCCGCTATCGACAAGGCTTTTGGTTCGGGTGCTGACGCCGCCGTCTACGAGAACATCGTGTACGAGGGCTACGGTCCCGCCGGTGTCGCCGTCTACGTCGACTGCCTGACCGACAACCGCAACCGTACCGCCGCTGATGTCCGTTCCGCCTTCTCCCACGCTGGTGGCAACCTGGGCACCTCCGGCTCCGTCGCCTTCCAGTTTGAGCGCAAGGGCCAGATCGTCGTCGCCAAGGAGATTCTGGACGAGAACGCCAAGAAGGAGACCATGATCGCCAACGGTGCTGCCGGTGACGAGGATGAGTTCATGATGGCCATCGCCGAGGCCGGTGGCGAGGACTACGAGGACGCCGGCGAGGAGTGGATCGTCTGGACTACTGCCAACGAGGTCATGGCTGTCTCCAAGGCGCTCGAGGAGCAGGGCGTCCAGGTCAAGGGCTCCGAGACCACCATGGTCCCGACCACCCCGACCGAGGTCTCCGGCGCCGACGCCAAGAAGGTTCAGCGCCTCATCGACCGTCTTGAGGAGCTCGACGACGTCCAGGATGTTTACAGCACCATGGACATGACCGACGAGGTCATCGCTGCCCTCGAGGAGGAGTAGCGCCCGCACGGGTTAAGCCGTGCATATCTGGGCATAATGAAGCGAGCATGCAAGCCTCGTGGAATAGATGAGCCGGATCCGCGTGCGTAGAGCACCGGACCCGGCTCTTTTATAATGATGCGAACCGTTTTGCATTTCGAGAGCCGAGATTTGAAGGGAGCGCCGCGTGCGCGTACTCAAACGAGCCCTAGCGATCGTGTACCTTGCCGCTACCATCGTGGCGCTGGGTACGCTTGTCTGCCAGTTTTGGGGGCCGTATACGTATCGCTTTATGTTGCTGATGCGCGACCCCATGCCGCGCATTGTCGTGACGGCATGCGGCGGAGTTGTGGCGATCGGCGTGCTGGTAAGCTTCGTCCGCCTGATGTTTGCTCGTCGCGAGCCGTCCTGCGTGCATCCGGCGGGGGAGCGCAATATCGAGGTCACGCTCGCGGCGCTTTCTTCGTGTGCCAGGGCTGCTGCCGAGCGCGACGACCGCGTGATGGTCGAGCATGTCGAGGCCCGCGTCCAAGGCCCCGACGATTCGCACGTCCGATTTAAGGTCGAGGCTATCGCGCTTGACGATAAGGACGTGGCATCTCTGGCTACCGCGATGCAGCAGCGCATCGAGGAAGCTTGCGACACCATGCTCGGCACGCCGGGTACGACCACGCGCGTCCGTTTTTTGCCGTCCAAGACTACCGTCCAGACCGTGGAGGTTTCCGGTGAGTGATACCAATCAAGATAAGACCGCTCGTACGCCGCGCCTGACGATTGACCAGAGCGCCACGCCGGCGAGCGAACCTGTTGATTCCAAAGCAGAGGCAACCGAGTTGCAAGACGCAGCAGCCGCGGATTTTGACGAGGCTATGGGTCTCATCAAGGGTACGGGGGCGGCTATCTGGAGCTATGCCGTCCGTCATCCCAATACCACGCTCGGAGCCGTCGCTGGTTTTGTGCTCGCCGTGTTGGTGCTCACGTTGGGCCTGTGGGACACGCTCGTCATTGCATTCTTCGTGCTGATCGGCGCAGTGATTGGCCAGATTCGTGACGGCGAGAACGGGATCGTCAACTTCTTCGGTCGTCTGTTTAGCGGTCGCTAATATGTATTCGACTGTCGCATCCGCGGCAGGCATAAGGAGGAACCATGGCTTTTAATACGAAGGTCGATGTAGCCGATACCGAGCTCGAGGCAGACGAGACCGTCACCGCCGAGGCCGAGGATGTGACGCTCGAGGATGAGGCGCTCGTCGAGGCCGAGTCCGATGCTGATGAGGACGACGAGGAAGCGGACGAGTCCGAGGACTCGCTGACCTATTCCAACGGTGTGATCGAGAAGATCGTCGCCATGGCCACCCGCGAGGTACCGCACGTCCTGGGCATGAAGGGCAACCTCATGCACTTTGTGCAGGAGCAGTTTGGTGCCGAGAATCTGACCAAGGGCGTGACAGTCGAGGTCACCGATGACAACCGCGTGGTCGTTAACATTTCCGTCATTATCGAGTACGGCGCCTATGCGCCCGCGATTTTCGACGACGTTAAGGCGCGCGTGACCGAGCGTCTGGCTGCGATGACCGGCCTTGAGGTGGCAGGCGTCAACCTGCGCATCGAGGATGTTATCACCCCCGAGGAGTACGAGCACCGCACCAACCAGCACGAGTAACCTACCAAAAAGGGATGTTTATTTTGGCAGATTTTATCTGCGAAAACGTCAAACGGCCGGTCGCACGGATGTATGTGCGGCCGGCCGTTATTTGTATGCCCCCGATGTAGGCATACCACTCGTCTAACTAGGGGTTGCAATCGTCGCGTTCCGCGTTACCCTAATGGGCGCATTGTTTCCAAATTGTTAACGAGGGGTTGCCGTAATGGCTGACGAGCGCGAAACAGAAAGCAAGGCATGGGCGATTGAGGCCGCCGCGGCAGAGGCGGCATCGCGAGCTGCCGAGGAGCTACATCGTCCTCCCGTGGTGCCGATGGAGCGCGTGGTCGATCGCACCGATATCGAGCGCGGCGAGCGCGCCGGCCGCAAGCGCAGCCAGGAGCC
Organism: Collinsella aerofaciens; assembly: GCA_030841765.1. Taxonomy (GTDB): domain Bacteria; phylum Actinomycetota; class Coriobacteriia; order Coriobacteriales; family Coriobacteriaceae; genus Collinsella; species Collinsella aerofaciens_AV. The sequence continues at coordinate 8,156 of JAUUSS010000007.1, forward strand.
AGGCTTTCCGCGCTTTTTTGCCGAGCTCAATCTGGGCCTGATCCTCACGGCGTTCGCCATCGTGGCCTTTAAAACCCCCAATCACTTTGCCTTCGGCGGCACCTCGGGCGTGTCGGTCATTCTGTCCACGCTGTTCCCGACCCTGCCCGTCGGTGTCTTTATGTGGATTATCAACGCGGTTCTCGTCGTCTTGGGCTTTATCTTTTTGGAACGCAAGGCAATCCTGTGGAGCGTCTTCGCCTCGTTTGCGCTTTCGGCCTACGTCTCGCTGTTTGAGCTCTTCATTCCGTCGGATGTTTCGATGACGGGCGATATGTGGCTCGACCTGTGTTTTGCCGTCATCTTGCCGGCGCTGGGCAGTGCCATTGTCTTTGACATTGGCGCCTCGACGGGCGGCACCGACATCCTTGCCATGATCCTCAAGCGCCGCACGACGCTCGAGATCGGCCGTGCCCTGTTGCTGGTCGATATCGGCATCGTGACCATCGCGGCTTTCCTGTATGGCCCGCGCGTCGGTCTGTACTGCGTGCTCGGCCTGTTTGCCAAGACGCTTGTGGTCGACAAGGCTATCGAGAGCATTCACCTGCGTAAGGTCTGCACGATCATTTGCTCCGAGCCCCTTAAGGTCGAGGAGTTTATCGTCAAGCATCTCAACCGCACGGCAACGATTAGCCGTGGCTATGGCGCCTTCTCGGGCAAGTGCGTCACGGTGATCATGAGCGTGCTGAGCCGTCGCGAGGCAGTGCAACTGCGCCGCTATACCCGCGAGATTGACCCTGGCGCCTTCATCACCATCGTCGATAGCTCCGAAATCGTCGGCAAGGGCTTCCGCGGCACGAACTAGCCCGGGCGTACCCTTCGAATCATTGAATAAAGCCACCTGCGTTGCAAATCGGTCATCTTGGGGTATTTGTCCTCACATTGGGCGATAATGATGCCAAAGACACCGTTTGCGATCCAGGTGATTCGCTCTAGATACGAAGGGATGATTTCGATGTTCTGTTCGCAGTGTGGCGCCCCCATGGGCGATAACGACAAGTTCTGCGGCGTGTGTGGTGCCCCCAATGCCGGTGCTGCAGCTTCCGCCCCTCAGGGTCAGCCTCAGCCTCAGCAGTTTGTTCCTCAACCTGTCGCGAACGCGTCCAAGGGCTGCACGGCTCAGGCGTTTGAGGATATGACCAAGACTCCGGGCGTGCTGCAGCGCGTGTGCCAGATTGCCTTTTTGCCGGCGCTTATCTGTGTCGTGTCGGTACTCGTGCTGTTCATCCCCGTTATCGGCGGTATTGCGGCTGCCATCGGCTTTTTGGCTGCCTACGTGGCGAGCGTGTGCGGTTCGGGCTTTGGCATCGAGTGGGGTCGCGACCTGTCGCTTAAGATCGATGACGGCATGGGTCGTCCGTTGATGCGTTCCACGTCGTTTGGTCTCGGAATCTTTTCGAGCGTTATTTCGGTCGTGCTCGAGGTTATCGCTGCCATTCCCATTATCGGTGTAGTGCTTTCGCTGGCGGAGGGCGTGGTAATTGGCGCCGCGGGCTCGTATTCTTATTACGGCTCTTATGCGCTCGAGGCTGCGCTGTTTGGCTCGCTTGGCCTGCTTGTCCTGGCGCTAATTGCCTCGGCGATTCTGGGTGTCTTCTTTAAGATGTTCGCCGACATTGCCGTGATGCACTTTGCGGTGACCGGGCGCGTCGAGAGCGCGTTTTCGCTCGATAAGGTCTGGGCGGCCTTTAAGCACAACAAGACCAAGCTGTTCTGTGCTTCGTTCCTTCCCGAGTTTTTGACGGGCCTGGTTTCCAACGCCATTACGTGGATCTTGACAGCTGTCTTTGGTGCCATCGCCGGAATTGGCGCGTACGGCTATTACTATCGCCCCACGGGTATCGAGGCGATTGTTACCGCCGGTGGTGTCACGCTCGTATTGTTCCTGGTGCTGATTGCATTCGTCACGGTGTTCCTTACGGTCTTTGGCAAGATGCTCAAGCACCGTGCCGTTGGCTATTGGGCTGCACGTTATGCAAGCGAATGGGCCGATGAGGACAAGGACGACGTTTTGACTTTTGTGCTCCCGGGTGAGAAGAAGCCTGCTCCTGCGGGATTCAATCCCACGGCAGCCACTGGTGCTGCGCCTGCCCCGGCGCCCGCGCCTGCACCTGCCCCGGCACCCGCGCCTGCCCCTGCCCCGGCACCTGCTCCTGTCCCCGCACCGGCGTCCGAGGCGACGCCTGCGGAGCCCGATTGGGATGCCGTTGCCACGCCGGCGGATGAGCCGGGCGATAATCCTGCTGCCGAAAACAATCAAACCGAATAGCCGGTCGAGGCGCCCTGGGCAACTGAGCCCGGGGTGCCTTTTTCTACTGCGAAAGCAAGAAAATGCCTGGGAAAACGGTTGCAGCAAATTTTCTCGGAAATTGGTCAATGTTGCGCAACAACGTCGCGGCTATTGTTGAGAACGTAGACGTGTAAGGTTTGAAGGCGTGCGACGCCTTAGGAAAAGGAGAGGCTCATGTTCTGTCCCACTTGTGGTTCTCCCATTTCGGATGATGCCAAATTCTGCCCTGTTTGCGGATCCGCCGTTGGTGCCGCTTCTGCCGCTGCGGCCCCGCAGCCCCAGCCCGCTCCGGCCCAGGCTATTCAGCCCGCGCCCCAGCCTCAGCAGCAGTACACCGGTCAATACGCCCAACAGTCCGCATCCGCTCCGATGGGCTATGACCCCATTAAGGCTGACCGCAGCCTGATCGGCTGGCTGCTGCTCTCTCTTGTGACCTGCGGTATCTATTCGTTCTACTTCCTGTATTGCTTGGCACGCGACGTCAACACGTTGTGTCAGGATGACGGCGATTACACGCCGGGTCTGGCGGAATTCATCCTTCTATCGTTTGTGACCTGCGGCTTCTACGCGTACTACTGGTATTACAAGATTGGCAACCGCCTGCAGGCCAACGCTCCTCGCTACGGCCTGGTGTTCCAGGAAAACGGCACCACCGTTCTTCTGTGGCAGATCTTCGGCGCGCTCCTGTGCGGCCTTGGTCCCATCTTCGCTATGAACATCGTCATCAATAATACCAATGCCATGGCAACGGCTTACAACACTCGCCTTGGCGCTCGTGCCTAACAATAAGGGCGGCGTGAACAGCTTCCAGGGACATAGGGGCACGGCAGAGCTCCTTCGCCGCGCCCTTTTTTGCACCGGCGCGCTCTTTGTCGCCTGGCTCGCGCTCTACCTGCTCGACATTGGCTGCATTTTTCGATTGATGACGGGCATTCCTTGTCCGGGATGCGGCATGACGAGGGCGTGGCTGGCGGCGCTGCGCCTCGATTATGCGGCTGCCTTTGCCTACCATCCGCTGTTTTGGGTGGTGCCGATTGCGTTTGTGCTCGCGTTCGTGCGCGAGGAGGTGGCATCGAGCAAGCTAAAGCGTGGTATCGACATTGCGGTCACCGTGTTGTGCGTGCTGGTCGTCGTCGTATGGATCGTGCGCCTCGTCAATCCGGCAGATGCCGGTCTGCTCTTTGGCGGCTATGCGCCCGCCGGAGTTCCCGACGATATCATCCACCTCGAACCCCCACGCTGGCTCACCATCCTTCGCTCTTACCTGGCGTGACGGAGGACGCGCTAGAAAAACGGTCGACACATAAGCGGGGGCGAACGTTGAGATAACGTCCGCCCCCGCTTTGCTTTAGCCAGGCTGTTATGGATGGGCGTGACGGCTACTCGTCGCGCTTTTCCTCGTGGCGAGCGGCAGCCCGCGCATCGTGGATGCCCTTGATTGCAGCATGGCGGGCGGTGCGAGCATCGTGCATGGCGTCGCGCGCCTCAGCGGCCGTGGCCTTGGCAGAGCGCAGCTTGGCGGCCAAGTCGGGGTTGGTCTCGGCAACCGCGGCGATCGTGGGGCCGTCGAGCTCCTCTTGCGTGGGCTCGGCCAAAAAGTCGATGGCATACTGAGCGGCTACCATGGAGCCCTTGGCGAGCACGCTCTCGTCGATCTTATAGAAGCAAGAATGTTGGGCGTACGTGGCGCCAATCTGGGGGTTGCGCGTGCCAACAAAGGCGAGCACGCCCGGCACGCGGCGCAGGTACTCCGAGAAGTCCTCGCCCGAAAGCGTGCCGCGATAATGGCCTTCGCCCGCGGGGCCCAAGCACTTGACCACGGCCTGACGACAACGCTCGCTCGAGGCGACGTCGTTTTCGACCTTGTAGTTGGCGATGGTGTAGTCGGTAAGTTCGGCCTCTGCGCCCAGGGCTGCCGCGGTGTGCTCCACGATGCGGCGCATAAGCTCGGGCATTTCCTCGTGCGTCTTGTCGCCATAGGTGCGCACCGTGCCGGCGAGGTAGGCCGTGCCGGCGATAACGTTGCGCGCGGTGCCGCCGTGCAGCTCGCCGACGGTGATGACAGCCGGCTCGTAGGGGCTGATCTCGCGCGAGACGATGGTCTGCAGGGCGTTGACGATCTCGGCAGCCACCATAACGGCGTCGTGGCCGCGCTGGGGCATGGCGCCATGGCACGAGGTGCCGCGGACATCGATGCGGAACCAGTCGGTGTTTGCCATGCGCGGGCCGGGCTCACAGCTCACGGTGCCGGCGTCGACTTCGCTCCAGATATGCGCGGCGTAGGCACCATCGACGCCGTCGAGCACGCCCGTGCCGATCATGAGCTTGGCGCCCTGGCCGTTTTCCTCGCTGGGCTGGAAGACGATGCGGACCTCGCCGTGGATGTCGTCGGTCATATGGCGCAGGATCTGCAGCGTGCCGAGCATCATGGCGATGTGGCAGTCGTGGCCGCAGGCGTGCATGCAGCCCTCGTTGACGCTGGCAAACTCCTCGCCGGTCTGCTCGGTAACGGGCAGGGCGTCGATGTCGGCGCGCAGCAGGATGCGGCGGCGCGGCGTGCCGTCCTCGCGGTAGGCATCGGGCGCGGTACCGCGAAGCGTCGCCACCAGGCCCGTCTTGAGCGGACGCTCGTAGGGGATATTCATGGCGTCGAGCTGGTTGGCGATGTCGGAAGTCGTGCGCTCCTCGGCAAGGCTCAGCTCCGGGTGCTTATGGAAGTGCCGGCGCTGCTTGATGATGTAGGGTTCAAACTCGGCGGCGATATCTCGGATGGCCGCGGTGACGTCGTCTGCCGCGCGAACCTCGGTTGCCGCCATAATTTGCTGTGCCTTGGTCTTCGTCATGGTCGATTTGCTCCTTGCTGGGTTGATCGCAAAATCGTACAGGCTCTCTCCAGTATGCCACCTGCCGCTAGGGCTGGTAAAGTTGCCGTTTGCCGCTTGGGGTTTTGTCACAAGGGCGGGAGAGTACACTCGGAGGTGTTGAATTTCCTGCCAGAGATGGGGATGCCCATGCAACATATCGATCGGATTATCCGCTCTAAGAACGTTTTTACCGCCCAAGACGGTATCGATACCGCCCGCGAGCTGGCGATTGCCATCTCGGGCGATCGCATCGTCGCAGTCGGTGCGCCCGATGACGTGATTGCCGCCGCACCTGCCGCCACGCCGGTGGTCGATTACGGCGAGCAGTTTGTCTGCCCCGGTTTCCACGATGCGCACTTGCATTTCTTCCATACCTCGGTTGGCTCCTCGCCGTACATGCTTATGGATATGGGCACGTCCGAGGCAGCATTGGTGCAGCATGCGCTCGAGTTTTCCCAAGGCTTGCCCGACGACGCCTGGGTCGTGACCCAGGGTTGGCGCGATTACCGCTGGGATCCGCCCGAGCACCCTACCAAGGCCTCCCTCGACGCCGCCTTCCCCGATCGCCCCTGTGTTATGTATTCGGGCGATGGGCATACCCTGTGGCTCAACAGCCGCGCACTCGAAGCCCTCGGCGTGACGCGCGACAGCGAGCCTCCGGCGGGTGGAAGTTACGACAAAGACTCAAACGGTGAGCTTACGGGTATCGCCCATGAGGCAGCTGCTATGCAGCTGCTGCCGCGCTGCCTGGAGTGGCTGGGCGAGGACCGCATCGCGAGCGCTTACGCCGACCAGATGAAGCGTATGGCCGAGCAAGGCATCACCTCGATCTGCGATATGTCGCTCATGCCCATGCCGGGCTGCGACTTTATTCGCGACGATGTTTACGACAAGCTGCAAGCCGCCGGCAAGCTGGGCATTCGCGCCCACCTGTTCCCCACGCTGCTGGATGACCAATCACGCTTGGAAGAACTCCAGACCCGCTACGCGAACAACGCGCTGCTCTCGGCGCCAGGCTTTAAACAGTTCTTCGACGGCGTGTCGAGCGAGCATACCGCATACCTCACTGAGCCCTATACCAACCCGCGCTTTCCGGGCGACCAGGGTCGTCTGACGGTTCCCGTCGAGCGCATGCGCAAGCTGGTTCTGGCGGCAGCCGAGCGTGGGCACGCCGTGCGCATCCACGTTATCGGCGACGGCGCCATTCATGCTGCGCTCGATATCTTTGAGGAGGCGGCAGAGCTCTACGGTCTGCCCCCGCACGGTCATAACACGCTCGAGCATCTGGAGAATATGCTGCCCGGTGACATCGATCGTCTGCGCAAGCTCAACGTCATTGCCTCGAGCCAGCCTTGCCACATCACGCTCGACCCGGGTGGCCCGGAGCGCGACCTGGGCCTGGAGCGCAGCCGCATCATGTGGCCGTTTGCGACCTATAAGCAGCGCGGCATCCGCCAGGCCTTCGGCACCGATAGCCCCATCACAGCCGTTACTAGCATGAACGTGCTCTACACGGCTATCACGCGCCAAGACCCCCGCAGCCACTGGCCTGAAGGCGGCTGGCTCCCCAGCGAGCGCATCGACGCGGCTACAGCTCTGCGCAACTACACGCTTGGCAGCGCGTACGCAGCGGGCGACGAGCAAAACCTCGGCAGCCTGGAGCCCGGCAAATACGCCGACCTGGTAGTCCTGGACCAAAACCCGCTCACCATTGACCCCCAAGAGCTGCAAGCCACCAAGGTCCAGGCCACCTACCTGGCAGGCAACTTAATCTACGAGCGCTAATATTCATGCCGTACCGTTAAACGCGGCTCGGGCAGCCTATTTTGGGATGGCGCTCGAGCCGCGTTTGTATATCGGTGGGGACCCACTATGAGCGTCCCTGCTCTGCTTGATTTGAGCGTGGGGTGGGGCGCCGCTGCCCCGCGCATTTAATTTGGACATCAGCAATGCGGTCTCTTGGTGTTTTGCATACTTTCCATTGCAGATTGCATAAAAAGGCTGGGATGTTCTTTCTGGTCCTGATGTACCCCCGCCTGGGCCGTGCAAAAAACGGAGTATTCAGCAACGCAAGCTCTGCCGGTGCCGCTGCGGCTGAGTAACGTTGCGGAGATTGACGTCATTTTGGGGTTCGGCGCGGCGCGAAGCATGCCTTTTTGTCCTGGCGGGGTTTGCCTGCCGACTCAAATCCCCGGTCGAAGGCGTCCTTGGAACCAATATGGTGTGTCCGGCGTGTATGCAGCCGTCCTGGCTTGCTGAATACTCCCAAAAATGCACGGCGCTCCCCAGGGGACCCGCGCGCAGCGAAAACCATGCCCATGTCGCTATCCGCATCGCCATTTTGCTGCACTGACTTTTCTGAATGCCGGGACCGAATTAGTTAACCTGCCTCCCGTGTGGCTCCGGAGGGGCGGGGCATAAGGTTTATCGCGAGTTCCGCACGAGCCGAAGGCCACTTAATGTGGCCTTCGTGCGAGCAGGACTGCCCGAGCAGGAAACCTTATGCCCCGCCCCTCCGGAGCCACACGGGGGCCACCGCTAAGTTATCCCCCGGCATTCAGAAAATCTAAGTGCCAAAAAATAAGATTTTTTGACTCCGTGTTGTATAACCCGCCATTCGTGGGTACCATTCAACGCGTACGCAAACAAAAAGGGTTAATTCGCGTGGTATAACCGCGCGGCCCAAAAAGGAGGAGACAAGCATGTCGTCTTTGAAGCCGCTTGCAGATCGTGTTCTGGTCAAGCCCGACGAGGCCGAGCAGAAGACCGCTTCTGGTCTGTATATCGCCAGCAACGCTCAGGAGAAGCCGCAGCGCGGCACCATCGTTGCCGTGGGCGCCGGCAAGGTCAACGACAAGGGTGAGCGCATCCCCATGGACGTCAAGGTCGGCGACGTTGTCATCTACGGTAAGTTCGGTGGCAACGAGGTCAAGGTCGACGGCGAGAAGTATCTGCTGATGCGCGCCGACGACATCTACGCTGTCGTCGAGGCCTAGTCTCGTCAGAATCTCTGATTCGTCTTTGAACGCGTCCGCCGCATAGGACTCGGAAGCGGCGACGCGAGTCACATTTCTTTTGGAGGATTACCTACCATGGCAAAGAACATTACGTTCAACACCGATGCCCGCGCTAAGCTTGCCAAGGGCGTCAACACTCTGGCCGACGCCGTTACCGTCACCATGGGCCCCAAGGGTCGCTACGTTGCGCTGCAGCGCACGTTCGGTGCTCCGACCATCACCAACGACGGCGTTTCTGTCGCCAAGGAGATCGAGCTCGAGGACAACATCGAGAACATGGGCGCTCAGCTGGTGAAGGAGGTCGCCACCAAGACCAACGACACCGTGGGTGACGGCACCACCACCGCAACCCTGCTCGCCCAGGCTATCGTCAACGACGGTCTGCGCAACGTCGCCGCTGGCGCCAACCCGCTGGCCATTCGTCGCGGCATCGACAAGGCCGTTAACGCCGCCGTCGCCGAGATGAAGAAGCAGGCCAAGCCGGTCGAGACCAAGGAACAGATCGCTTCCGTCGGTACCATCTCCGCCGGTGACCCCGAGGTCGGCGAGAAGATCGCCGAGGCCATGGAGGTCGTGGGCAAGGACGGCGTCATCACCGTCGAGGATTCCCAGACGTTCGACATCACCATCGACACCGTCGAGGGCATGCAGTTCGACAAGGGCTATGTCTCCGCTTACTTCGTCACGGACAACGACCGCATGGAGGCCGTGATGAAGGATCCGTACATCCTCATCACCGACCAGAAGATCTCCAGCGTTCAGGACATCATGCCCGTTCTCGAGGCTGTCCAGCGCGCTGGCCGTGGCCTGCTCATCATCGCTGAGGACATCGACGGCGAGGCTCTGCCTACCCTGGTCCTCAACAAGATCCGTGGCGCCCTCAACGTCTGCGCCGTTAAGGCCCCGGGCTACGGCGATCGCCGCAAGCGCATCCTCGAGGACATCGCCGTCCTCACCGGTGGCCAGGCTGCCCTGGACGAGCTGGGCGTGAAGGTCGCTGACATCACCGCCGATATGCTCGGTACCGCTAAGTCCGTCACCATCTCCAAGGACAACACCGTCGTCGTCGGTGGCGCTGGTTCCAAGGAGGCCATCGACGCTCGTATCGCTCAGATCAAGGGTGAGATGGAGAACACCACCTCTGACTTCGACCGCGAGAAGCTCCAGGAGCGCCTGGCCAAGCTCTCCGGTGGCGTTGCCGTCATCAAGGTCGGCGCTGCTACCGAGTCCGAGCTCAAGGAGATCAAGCACCGCGTCGAGGATGCCCTGCAGGCTACCCGCGCTGCTGTCGAGGAGGGCATCGTCGCCGGCGGTGGCGTCGCCTTCATGGACGCTGCTCCTGCGCTCGACGCCGTTGAGCTCGACGACCCCGAGGAGAAGATCGGTGTCGACATCGTCAAGAAGGCTCTGACTGCTCCGGTTGCTACCATCGCCAAGAACGCTGGCTTTGAGGGCGCCGTCGTGGTCGACAAGGTTGCCGAGCTGCCCGCCGGCCAGGGTCTCAACTCTGCCAACGGCGAGTGGGGCGACATGATCGAGATGGGCGTCCTCGACCCCGTCAAGGTCAGCCGCGTCACCCTGCAGAACGCTGCTTCTGTTGCCAGCCTGATTCTCATCACCGAGGCCACCGTCTCCGATGTGCCCAAGAACACTCAGCTTGAGGACGCTATCGCTGCTGCTACCGCTGGTCAGCAGGGCGGCGGTATGTACTAAGGCCGACAAGGTCTAGAACTCCCACCGGGAATCCGGGGGCGTGACGGGGCTTCTCTCCGGAACGTCCTCGGACATGCAAAGAGGCTCCGCATCGCGCTTCGCGCTGCGGAGCCTCTTTGCGTCCTGACGCTCCTATTTGGCAAGGTGTTTTTTAGAATCCATTTTGCGCTCGGCCTCGAAGGCTTGCCTGTCCCAATCGAGCGGAAGTCCGGCCTCGACCCATGCCTCGTAGGCCCTCCTTATGGGCTTGAGCTCCCTTTGGCCCCTCTCCAGCATCGAGATGTACTTCTCGCTGGTGCCCAGTATGGACGCCGCCCTCACCTGGCTGACCTTCGCCGCGCGCCTGGCCGCCACGAGCCCCGAGGCGTCCTCGGGCCTCCTGATCTCGTGCGGGCGCATCAGCGCCCGGTACGCCTCCCAGGACGACGTCCCCTCCATCGCGACGCAGGCCGGCTCCCCGGCCGCCGCGATCGCCCCGGCGAGCGCCTCGTAGCCCGCCGCGTCGGCGGGGAACTGGCGGGACAGGACCTTGCGGCCCCTCCAGTCCAGGACGTACAGCCAGTGCGAGTCGGCGTGGGTGTCGACCCCGCAGAAGACCGGCCCGCGGGCGCCGGGTGCCGATTCGTTTTGCATGTCTCGCTCCGTTCTTTCCGTGCTCGCCTGGACCGGGCAGACGGCACACTGACGGGGCGCGATAGAATGCGGTTGTTCGGGTCCGCGGTATCGCTCCATGCTCCTATTAGGTCATGCGGCGGTCTCGGCTCGTCGCGGCCCGCGCGGGACATGTCAGGAAACGAGGGCAGCCCTGTGGGCGCCAGCGGAATGTGGGGTCACCGCGCGGTCCGCATCTGATGGTGTCGACGTCAATGGTATACGGGTGCATCATCGACGTCTTCAATACAGAAAATATCAGTGCGGAATGTTCCGGAGAGAAGTCCCCGTCCCGCCCCCGGATTCCCTGCGTTTACGGCCTTGAGGTCGGCGTGGGCGGAGAATGTGGTTGATGGGGATACGTGTCCCTTTCGCTGTTTCGCGGCTTTGCCGCGAAAAGCGCGTTACTTTGGGATGGGTGGGGAACGTGGTTGTTGCGGCAACTGATCCCCGCCACAAATTACCCTTGGCATACTTGCGCGAAAGCCTACTGGTGCTACACTTGCAAGTGCTGTTTCAGGGCGGGGTGGAATTCCCCACTGGCGGTAAATTGGGCGGTGCCAAAGGGGTGCCGTGGCGCAGGCGAGGACCTGCGTCGAGCCGATGAGTCCGCGACCCGTGCGTGTGTTGGTTCGCATGCCGGCTGAACTGGTGAAACCCCAGTACCAACGGTTAGAGTCCGGATGAAAGAGGCAGGTGATCTTATGTCTGAACAGTCGCAGCATATCCATTTTGAGAACACGAATAGGTGGAGCACCAAACAGCTCGTTACCATGGCGCTGATGTGCGCCTTGGGCGCCCTGTTTATGTACGTGCAGCTGCCCATCCTTCCTTCGGCGCCGTTTTTGACGTATGACCCGTCGCTGGTGCCGGCGATGGTGTGCGGGTTTGCGTATGGTCCCGGCGCCGGTACCGCTGTTGCCGCTATGGCAATCGTTATCCATGCGCTCACCACGGGTGACTGGGTCGGCGCGCTTATGAACCTGGTTGCCACGCTGGGTTACATTCTGCCCGCGGCTATCGTTTACCAGAAGATGCACACCTATAAGGGTGCCGTGATTGGCCTGGTGCTCGGCGTCATTGCCGCTACAGCGCTGTCTATGGTCGCAAACCTTACCATTGGCGTATGGTTCTGGTATGGCTCGGTCGATGTGATCGCCCCGCTCATGATTCCTGCCGTACTGCCGTTTAACCTTATCAAGACCGTGCTTAACTCGGTGTTGACGCTGGCGGTGTATAAAGCAGTCTCCAACCTCATCACGCCTAAAAAGGACCAGGTCAAAGGCCGCGCATGATTGAGTGTCGGGGCGTTTCCTTTAGTTATGACGGTGCCGCACCGGCGCTCGACGGCGTCGATCTGAATATCGAGGACGGCGAGTTTTTCTGCATCCTCGGTGGCAATGGGTCGGGCAAGTCGACGTTTGCCAAGCATCTGAATGCACTGTTGCAGCCCGATGCGGGCACGGTACGCATCAACGGCATGGACGCGTCCGATCCCGAGCTGGTCTACGACATCCGCTCGACTGCTGGCATGGTGTTCCAGAATCCCGACGACCAGCTTGTGGCGACGCTTGTCGAAGATGACGTTGCGTTCGGTCCCGAAAACCTTGGCGTGCCATCGGCGCAAATTGCGCAGCGCGTACGCGAGGCGCTGAAGGGTGTGGGCCTGGTGGGCTTTGAGCGCCACGAGACCCACGCGCTTTCGGGTGGCCAAAAGCAGCGCGTGGCGCTTGCCGGCGTGCTCGCCATGGAGCCGCGCGTTCTCATTTTGGATGAGGCTTCCTCGATGCTTGATCCGCGTGGGCGCAAGGGCCTCATGAAGGCTTGCCGCGCGTTGCACGATCGCGGCATGACCATCGTGATGATTACGCACTTTATGGAAGAGGCCGCCGAGGCCGATCGTGTCGCGGTGTTTCGGGCGGGGCGCGTTGCCATGCTCGGTACGCCCGAGGAAATCTTGACGCGAGCGGACGAACTTGCGCAGCTCAACTTGGATATGCCGGCGTCGTGCTGTCTAGGTAGGGCACTTCGTGCGAAGGGTGTGCCCGTTCACGCGCAGGTGCGCGAGGCGGATATGGTTACCGAGGTTGCGCAGGTCTATACCGAGCGAAGTGGAGCAGACATCGCGGGGCAGTCTTCCGTATCCCAGTGGGAAATCGCTGACGGCACTGTTCCGGTTGGCAACGAGGGGAACGCGTCGGAGCCCGTCATCGAGCTATCCCATGTTTCGTACAGTTATTCGCTCAGTCCGCGCGAGCGCCGCCGCTGGCATAAGCGCTCGGCCACTGCGGGCAAATCGAGCAAACAGGCTCTCTGGGGAAACGACCCCAGCAGCCCGTGGGCGCTGCGCGATGTATCGCTGACGGTGCGTCGCGGCGAGTTCCTGGGCTTGGCAGGTCATACCGGTTCGGGTAAGTCGACGCTGGTCCAGCATCTCAACGGTTTGATTCGCCCTCAGGAGGGATCCGTTCGCGCGCTGGGGCTCGACCTATCAAACAAGAAAGACGCCGCTGCGGTTAAGGCCAAGGTCGGCGTGGTGTTTCAGTATCCTGAGCGTCAGCTGTTTGCCGAAACCGTGGCGCAGGACGTGGCGTTTGGTCCGCACAACCTTGGCTTGCCGCAAGATGAAGTCGACCGTCGTGTCGAGTCATCGCTCTCGCGCGTGGGCCTCGATCTTTCCACGGTCGGCGACAAGAGCCCCTTTGAGCTTTCGGGCGGCCAGCAGCGTCGCGTGGCGTTTGCCGGCGTGCTCGCCATGGAACCTGAGGTGCTGGTGCTCGACGAGCCCATGGCGGGCCTCGATCCGGCTGCCCGCAGGGATTTCCTGGAGCTCATTGGCCGTTTACATGACGAAGGCCTGACCGTTGTCATGGTTTCGCACAGCATGGATGACCTGGCAAATTGTTGTGACCGTATCGTTGTGATGAACGAGGGCGCGGTGTTTGCCGAGGGAACGCCCACGCAGGTTTTTGCGCATGCGGATGAGCTTAAATCAATCGGCTTGGGTGTTCCCGCCGCCCAGCGCATGGCGCTGGCGCTCGCGAAGGCAGGCGTGCCGCTGCGCTTTGACGGCCTCTATACGGTTGAGTCGCTGGCAGACGAGTTGGTGGACCTGCTAATCGGTCGCTCGGGCGGTCCTTCTAACGTCGCGGACATTGCTAAATCCAAGACGGTCGCGCGAGAGGAGGGCTGCTAATGGAGGCGTTTTCGTTTGGCAGCTACTATCCCGGCGATAGTGCGATCCACCGCCTAGACCCGCGAACTAAGTTGCTCTTGGGCTTTGTGTTTCTGATCACGACGCTCACAGTCAGCAGCTTCCGCGGACTGGCCCCGGTCGCAATCTTCGTTGTCCTGATCTATGCCGTGTCCCGGGTGCCGTTGCGCCGGGTCCTATCATCGATGGCACCATTGCTGGCGATTGTCGTGGTGGTCGCAGTGCTCAACCTGTTTTCCGACCAGAGCGGGCGCATCCTGTGGCAGCTCTGCTTTCTGCAGATAAGCGAGGGCTCGCTGCGTTCTGCCGCCTTTATGGCGTGCCGCCTGACCCTGATGATGGCCGGCATGAGCGCCATTACGCTCACCACGCCCACGCTCGACCTCACCGCGGGCTTTGAGCGTCTGCTCGCACCGTTTGCGCGTGTGGGACTTCCTGCGCACGAGCTCGGCATGATCATGGGTATCGCGCTGCGCTTTATGCCGCAGTTTGCCACCGAGATGAAGCAGACGGCCGATGCGCAGGCGAGCCGCGGTGCGCGCATGACGGGCGGTCCGCTCGGCGGCGTGCGTATGCTCGGCAGTGTGGCGATTCCGCTGTTCACGGGCGTGTTCCGTCATGCCGAGACGCTTTCGGCCGCCATGGATGCCCGTTGCTATCATGGCGAGCAGGGCCGCACACGTTTGCATGCGCTTGCATTTGGCCGCAGCGATGCGTTGGCGGCGGTGGTGACGGCGTTGCTGCTCATCTGCGTCATCGTCATCAATCTTCAACTTGTTTAGGCGCGATTCGAGCGCAAGAAAGGGGTCCCTATGACCGACAACGACCGCACGGCTCAGCTTGAGCGCGCCTGTTCGTATCTCAGGCGCATTCCGGCGTGGTATCTGGCCACGACCGATGTGGCCGACGGGTATCAGCCTCGCGTGAGGCCGTTTTCATTTGCCATGGTCGATGACGGTAAGCTGTGGTTTTGCACATCGCGCGACAAGGATGTGTGGGCGGAGCTGAGTGCGAATCCCAAGTTTGAACTCTCGGGCTGGAAGCCGGGGGAGTGCTGGATCGTGTTGACCGGCGAGGCCGCACTTGAGGACGACGCAGTTGCGAGCGACAAGGTGCGTCAAGCGGGTTTTAAGCACATGGTGGGCATCGGCGAGGAACACGAGAGCGCCAACGACGGCCGCCTTGCGTTCTTCTCGGTCCGCAACATCGCCGCGCGGTTCTGCGATATCGACGGCAGCGAGGAGCGCCTGGAGCTCTAGCTCACACAAACCAGGCTCCCAAACTAGCTAGTACAGGAGGAAACGTGGACGGATTGAATACGGTTTTGGAGTATTTGACGTCGGTGCCGGCGTGGTATCTGGCGACAAGCGTGGACGGGCAGCCACATGTGCGTCCGTTCTCGTTTGCACAGATTCAGGACGGCAAGCTGTGGTTTGTGACGGCGCGCACCAAAGATGTGTGGCAAGAGCTTCTGCAAAACCAGCGCTTTGAGGCCACGAGTTGGTGGCCGGGCCATGGTTGGTTGATCCTGCGCGGGCGTGCGGGGCTGGAAGACCGGGCTTCGAGTGAAATGCGCGAGGCCGGTTGGAAGCATCTTGAGCGCCTGGGCGAGCACTATGAGGGGCCTAACGACCCCACGCTCGTCTTCTTTAGCGTCGAGGATCCCGAGGCTTTTATCTGCAATCACGACGAATGGGTGCCGGTCGAGCTCTAGCCAGCTGGCTCATCCTAACAACTTGGTTTTCGCATGGGCGGGCCCCGTATTGCCCGGCGCCGTTAGGAGCGCCGGTCAATACGGGGCCCGCTCAATTTGTCAATTCCTTCAAGCGAATGTGTCGGGAATGTTTCAATGCATGAATATGCAAGCCATTTACGTGTTCATGCATCTTTTGGTGCTAAAGTTTCAACCCACTTCATAACGACCACTGCGAAATGCGCATCGGTGCATAAATCGCAGACAAGGAGTCTGATATGTCATTGAAGGTTGGAATCGTCGGCGCGGCTGGATATGCCGGAGCCGAGCTCATTCGCCTCGTGCTCGGCCATCCCGAGTTTGAACTTGTTGCCATTACGTCCAACGCCGATGCCGGCCAGCCGCTGTCCGCGGTGTATCCGAGCTTTGCTGGCGTGAGCGATCTGGTTTTCACCACGCATGACGCCCCCGAGCTTAAGAGCTGCGATGCGGTTTTTCTTGCCGTGCCGCACACGGCTGCCATGGCACAGGTGCCCGCGCTGCTTGCATCGGGCGTCTCCTGCTTCGATTTGTCTGCCGACTATCGTCTGAGCGATCCGGCCGTGTTCGAGGCGTGGTATGCCGCCGCGCATACGAGCCCCGAGCTGCTCAAGACGCGTGCTTTCGGCCTCCCCGAGCTGTTCTGCCAGGACTTAGAGACCGCTGCTTCCAGCCATGCCGACGGCAAACCCGTGCTGGTCGCCTGCGCCGGTTGCTATCCCACCGCAACGAGCCTTGCTGCCGCTCCTGCCGTGCGTGCGGGCTGGGTGGCCGAGAACGGTCCCGTGATTGTCGATGCCATCAGCGGTGTAACGGGTGCCGGCAAGTCCTGCAACGCTCGTACGCATTTTTGCAGCGCCGACGAGAACTTGGAGGCCTACGGCGTGGGCAAGCATCGCCACACGCCCGAGATTGAGCAAATCCTTGGCCTGACCGATCGCGTCGTCTTCACCCCGCATCTGGCACCGCTCAAGCGCGGCCTGCTCTCCACGGTGACGCTGCCGCTCACGCCGCAGGCCATCGACTCCCTGGCTCTTGAGGATGTCGTCGACTATTACAAGCAGTTTTACGCTGGACGCACCTTTGTGCGCGTGCTCGATGCCGGCCAGCAGCCCAAGACGGCTTCGGTCGTCGGCACCAACGCCGCCCAGATTGGCCTTGCGTTCAACAAGCGCGCGGGCGTGCTGGTGGCGACGGGCGCCATCGACAATCTGTGCAAGGGCGCTGCGGGCCAAGCGGTCCAGTGCGCCAATATCGTCTTTGGCTTTGACGAGCGACGAGGCTTGCCCACAGTGGCGTGCCCGGTGTAGCACATTCGATTGTTAACGATTTGGTAGTCGGGCATCGAGTGGGGCGCCACTCTTAAGCTGGTCTCATGATCACGACTGGCATGGCGCACCAACCGATGTCCGTTTTTTGTTTGACATAAGGAGTCATAAAGACGATGAATACCGAGCTGTTTGATATCAAGATTCGCGCCGTCGAGGGTGGCGTTACGGCAGCGGCCGGCTTTAAGGCCGCAGGCATCCATGCGGGATTTCGGAAGAACCCCGAGCGTCTGGATTACGCGCTCGTCGTGCCCGATAAACCCTGTCCCGGCGCTGGAGTGTTTACCACCAATCGCTTTTGCGCGGCGCCCGTGCAGGTGAGCCGCGCCAACCTGGGCGGTGCCGACAAGGGTTACGGTATCATCGCCGGCGTTTCGGTCAACTCCGGCAATGCCAACGCCGCCACGGGTGAGACCGGCCTTGCATGTGCGCGCGAGACGTGCAGCATCGCATCGCAGGTCATCGGCTGCGAGCCCCAGCAGATTCTGGTTGCCTCCACGGGTGTGATTGGCCAGATTCTGCCGATCGACACGTTTGAGACCGCCATTCCTGCTGCCTACGAGGCACTTTCCGCCCATGGTGGCGCCGATGCCGCTCGCGCCATCATGACGACCGACACGCACTCCAAGGAGTACGCCGTGTCCTACGTCAGTGAGGCTGCGGGCCATGCGGGCAACGTCTATTCGGTAGGCGGAATGTGCAAGGGCTCGGGCATGATTATGCCCAACATGGCCACCATGATCGCAGTTATCACCACCGATGCCCCCGTCGAGCCTGCGGCACTTCATGCCCTGCTGCTCTCGACCGTCAAGCAGACCTTTAACAAGGTAACGGTCGATTCCGACACCTCGACCAACGACACCTGCATCATGCTTGCCTCCGGCGCCGCTGCCGCAGATGCCGAGCCTATCGTCGAGGGCTCCGATGCCTTCGACGAGTTGGCATTTGCCGTGCACGAGGTGTGCGAGAGCCTGGCGCGCAATATCGCCGCCGATGGCGAGGGCGCATCCAAGCTTGTTACGGTCAACGTTACCGGCGCCGTGAACGACGAGGAGGCCGATATCGCCGCTCGTGCCGTTGCCAACTCGCCGCTCGTTAAGACCTGCATCGCCGGCCACGACTGCAACTGGGGCCGCGTTGCCATGGCGCTTGGCAAGTGCGGCGTGAAGTTTAATCAGGAAGACGTTTCCATCGACATGATGGGCATGCCCGTCTGTCGCGACGGTCTGACTGTTCCCTTTGACGAGGACGAGGCTCTACGACGTTTCGAGGCGCCCGAGATCGTGATCTCGGCCGACCTGGGCGCAGGCGACGCGGCAACGACCGTGTGGACCTGCGACCTCACGCATGAGTATATCTCCATCAACGGCGATTACCGTTCCTAGATTCCAGGCACGCTGCGCATCTTGCCGCGATTGCCGACAGCGGAGCACGGCGCGATAACGATACGAAAGACGAGGCAGATTATGAAATTCGCACGCGATTGTCGTTCGAGCGAATCCAACGAAGCAACCGCGCAGCTGCTGTTCGAAGCGCTGCCGTGGATTAAGAACCTGACCGGCAAGACGGTTGTTATCAAATATGGCGGAGCCGCCATGGTTGATGAGCAGCTGCGCCGCGACGTGATGAGCGACATCGTTTTGCTCAAGATCATCGGTATGCGTCCCGTCATCGTGCACGGCGGCGGCAAGGCTATCAACGAGGCGCTCAGCCACTATGACATCCCCGTCGAGTTTAAGAACGGCCAGCGCGTGACCACGCCGGCGACTATGGATATCGTGCGCGAGGTACTGGGCGGCAAGGTCAACCAGGAGTTGGTTGCTGCCATCAACCACCACGGTAACCTGGCCGTGGGCGTGTCGGGCAGCGATGCCGGCACGCTCATCGCCGAGCCGCTCGACCCCGAGCTCGGTCGTGTGGGCAAAGTGACGCACGTCAACACCGACTATATCGAGCGCTTACTCGATAGCGAGTACATCCCCGTCATCGCTACCGTCGCGGCGGGGGAGGACGGCGGTTTCTTCAACATCAACGCCGACACCGCCGCCGGTGCCGTTGCCGCGGCGCTCCACGCGCATAAGGCGATCTTTTTGACCGATGTCGATGGCCTGTACAAGGACTTTAGCGACAAGGACTCGCTTATCTCCAACCTAACGCTCGACGAGGTTAACGAAATGCTCTACGGCGGCGAGGTCGATAAGGGCATGATTCCCAAGCTGCGTGCGGCCGTCGATGCGCTTACCGGCGGCGTATTTCGTGCCCACATCATTAACGGTACTACGCCGCATTCGCTGCTCCTGGAGCTGCTGACCGATGCCGGCGTCGGCACCGTGATCCATTCCACCGAGACGGCTTACGAGTTCGATACGCATCCGCATCCGCTTTCGACGTTTGCTGCGCGTCTGACCGAAAACCTTGACGAGGTCGAGAAACTTCAGACGGTCTAGCTGACCCGCAGCCGCCCCATTCCTGCACCCATAGCCCCGCGCCGGCTGGCGCCCAACGAAAGGCATCCCATGTCACTTGCAGCTCAGCAATCGCTTGAATCCCATTACGTTATGCATACCTTTGGCCGCTCTCCGGTCGAGTTTGTCGAGGGTCACGGCATGAAGCTCACCGGCGACGATGGCCGTGAGTACCTCGACTTTCTTGCCGGCATCGGCGTGTGCAGCCTAGGTCATGGCGACCCTGCTGTGCTCTCGGCGCTCGAGGCGCAGACCAAAAAGCTCATGCATGTCTCCAATTACTTTTACATCGAGCAGCGCGGACAGGTCGCGGCGCTGCTGTCCAAGCTTGCTAACGACGACGTAGATGGTGCGCGCGTGCTTGCCGATGCCATTGCCGCCGGCGATGAGACCACGGCAGCTGCTCTTGGTGCCCCGGCTGCGGATGAGCAGGTTTGGGAGACCTTCTTTGCCAACTCTGGCGCCGAGGCCAACGAGGGCTCGATGAAGCTCGCGCGCCTGTACGCCAAGCGTGCCGGTAATGGCGGCAACACCATCGTGTGCATGCGCGGCGGCTTCCACGGCCGTACGCTCGAGACCATTGCCGCCACCATGCAGGATTGGCTGCAGGACAGCTTCCGCCCGCTGCCGGGTGGCTTTGTGGCCTGCACGCCCAACGATGTGGATGAGCTGCGTGCGATCTTTAAGCAGCTGGGGAGCGAAATTTGTGCCGTGATGCTCGAGCCGATCCAGGGTGAGAGCGGTGTGCATCCCATGACCGAGGAGTTTATGGCTACGGCGCGCGACCTGGCACACGAAGTGGGCGCCGTGCTTATCGCCGACGAGGTCCAGTGCGGCATCTTCCGCTCCGGCAAGCCGTTTGCGTTCCAGACCTATGGCGTGGAGCCCGACATCATGAGCCTTGCCAAGGGCATTGCTGATGGCGTGCCCATGGGTGCCGTCGTGGCGAAGAAGGAGATTGCCGACGTGTTTAAGCCGGGCGACCACGGCTCGACCTTTGGCGGTAGCTGCTTGGCCATCGCGGCGTGTGCCGCGACGCTCTCCGCGCTTGTGCGTGGCGATTATGCCGAGCATGCTGCCAAGGTGGGTGCCTATATGGAGGCAAAGCTCGCCAAGCTGCCGCACGTGACCGAGGTACGTGGTCGCGGCTTGATGCTCGGCTGTGATTTGGATGATGCCGCGGGCGACGCGCATGGTGTTGTTGCCCGCGCGCTGGCCGCCGGTGCCGTGATCAACGCTACGGGTGCGCATACGCTGCGTTTCCTGCCGCCACTCGTCTGCGAGGAAGCCGACGTGGACAGTCTGATCGAGATCCTGTCGGGTGTTTTGGGCTAACGCGGCGCAATAACTCAATTTGGACCGAGTTCCGGACTGCGGACGTGCCCTATGCGGCATGATTCAGCGGTCTGGAGCCCGTTTTGCCTTAGATTTGCTAAGGCAGGGAGACCTGCTGGTCAAAAAACATCAAATATGAGTACTGTTACCGATTTGGTAGCAGCAATTTTGGAATAATAAGGCCAGATGGCAAGTCGAAATGGCGATGAATACACGATTTTGATCTGACTGTTAGTCCTTATAATGGACATATGTTGCGTAACCTAAGCAAACACTATCTGTTTATATGTTGCAAGCAAAGTAGCAGTACTCATTTTTGCCATTATTTGGCCACGGCCTTTGTGACAGACGTGCTGGCGGGTTCGAATCCCATGCGCTGGGCCCAAAAAAGAAAGGCTCCCATTGCTGGGAGCCTATCAAATCAGTGGTGGGCGATGAGGGGTGTCCGCGTGCGGCTCCGCCGCCCGCATCCGCTTCGTCGCTTCGCTCCTCGCGTGCTGCGCTGGAAAACGCTTCGCGTTTCCTCAGCTCCGCACCCTTGCGGGTTCGAATCCCATGAAATGGGCCCAAACAAAAACGGTCCCCTTTCGAGGACCGTTTCCAATTCAATGGTGGGCGATGAGGGATTCGAACCCCCAGCCTTGTGCGTGTAAAGCACCTGCGCTAACCGTTGCGCCAATCGCCCGTGCGGAGAGAGTATAGCAAAACAATCGCCTCATTCACCTCATATCCATTAAAGGTAACTCGCGCGTGTCACAGCGGAGCTGATTCAGTTGAGATTGCCTGAACATTCCGCCCCTCTTTACGCCCTCGGGTATACTCAAAAGCTACTGATTCGATTTGATGCCCAGCAACAGCAGAGGGGATAGTATATGTGCGGTTTTGTCGGTTTTGTCGGTGGGACGGATAACCAATCCGAGGTGCTCACCAAGATGATGGACCGCATCGTCCATCGCGGTCCCGACATGGGCGGTCAGTTTATCGACGGCCGCGTTGCCCTCGGCTTCCGCCGCCTGTCGATCCTCGACCTGACCGAGGCCGGCGCCCAACCTATGGCCAACGAGGACGGTAGCGTCGTCATTGTCTTCAACGGTGAGATCTACAACTTCCAAGAACTCCGTTCCGAGCTCGAAGCCAAGGGCTACAAGTTCCATTGCGGCGCCGACACCGAGAGCCTCCTGCACGGCTACGAGGAGTGGGGCGAGGCCGTCCTCGATCGCCTGCGCGGTATGTACGCCTTCGTCATCTGGGACAAAAAGAAGAACAAGCTTTTTGGCGCCCGCGACATCTTTGGCATCAAGCCGCTTTACTACTATCCCATGGCCGATGCGGGCGACGGCGCTCCGGGCGTGCTCTTTGGTTCCGAGATCAAGAGCTTCCTGGACTACCCGCACTTCCACAAGGCGGTCAACAAAAAGGCCCTGCGTCCGTACATGACGCTGCAGTATTCGGCAACCGAGGAGACCTTCTTCGAGGGTGTCTACAAGCTGCCGCCGGCGCACTACTTTACCGTCGATATCCCGACCGGCAAGATGAACATCGAGCGCTACTGGGATTGCGATTACTCTGCCGTCGAGAAGCCGTTCGAGGAGTACGTCGACGAGCTGGACGAGGTCGTGCACGAGAGCGTCGAGGCCCATCGCATCGCCGACGTCAAGGTCGCGTCGTTCCTCTCCGGTGGCGTCGACTCTAGCTACATCGCCGCTTGCCTCATGCCCGACAAGACCTTCTCGGTGGGCTTTGACTACAAGAACTTCAACGAGACCAACTACGCCAAGGAGCTTTCCGATAAGCTCGGCGTCGAAAACGTTCGCAAGATGATTACCGCCGACGAGTTCTTCGGTGCGCTCGAGGATATCCAGTATCACATGGACGAGCCGCAGTCCAACCTGTCTTCCGTGCCGCTGTGGTTCTTGGCCGAGATGGCCCGCAAGGACGTTACCGTCGTGCTTTCGGGCGAAGGCGCCGACGAACTCTTTGGCGGCTACGCCTACTACGAGGATACGGTTCCGGTGCGCAAGTACAAAAAGATGGTGCCGCTGCCCATCCGTCGCGCGCTCGGTAACCTGGCGCTGCATATGCCGTACTTCAAGGGACATAACTTCCTGGTCAAGGGTGCCGAGATCCCCGAGAAGTCGTTCCTGGGACAGGCTCTGGTATGGCCGGAGCGCGAGGTCGACGGCGTGCTCAAGCCCGAGTACAACACCGGCGACGGCGCCTTTGAGCTCGCTGCACCCATCTACGCACGCGTGAAGGGTCAGCCCGAACTGGTCAAGAAGCAGTACCTGGACATGAACATGTGGCTCCCGGGCGACATTCTGCTCAAGGCCGACAAGATGTGCATGGCGCACTCGCTGGAGCTGCGCGTGCCCTTCCTGGACCGCAAAGTCATGGAGTTCGCCGAGCACATTCCCGATCGCTACCGCATCAACGAGAACGGCAACAAGCAGGTACTCCGCCACGCTGCCAACAAGTCGCTGCCCGATGAGTGGGCCACCCGTCCCAAGGTGGGCTTCCCGGTGCCGATTGTCTACTGGCTGCGCGAGCAAAAGTGGTACGACTATGTCAAGGAGTACTTCACCGCGCCGTGGGCAAGTGAGTTCTTCAATACCGACGAGCTCATGCACCTGCTCGATCTGCACTTTGCGGGCAAGGGCGATTTCCAGCGCAAGATCTATACGCCGCTCGTGTTCCTGGTGTGGTACAAGCGCTTCTTTATCGACGAGGACCAGCCCGCTGTTCAGGCTGCCTAGCCTCGGCTTACGAACGCCTGCGCGTAACGGCTCCTCCGGGAGCCGTTTTTGCGTGGGTGCGTTTCAGTTACTATAAAAGCCGTCCCTGCCAAATGGCTGAGAAAGGTGAAAGATGCACCATTCGGATTCCGCGACCGTGACCACGGTCGATACGCTTGCCAAGCTTCTCGACGTGTGCGGCGAGCTGCGCGCATCAGAGCAGGTTGACGAGCGCGCCGTGACCGGCTGCTCGTTTGATTCGCGCGCGGTCTCGGCAGGTGACGTATTCTTTTGCAAAGGTGCTGCCTTTAAGCCCGCGTTTTTGAGCATGGCGCTCGATGCGGGCGCCGTCGCATTTGTGTGCGAAGAGTCGCTGGTCGAGTCTCTGGAGCCGCTGGCGCAGGAGAGCGGTGCTGCGATGCTGGTTGTTGATAGTGTTCGCACGGCCATGGCCCTGTTGCCGCCGGAGGTCTACGACCGTCCCGACCACGACGTCAAGATCGTGGGCATCACCGGCACCAAGGGAAAGACCACGGCCGCTTTTATGCTCCAGTCCATCATCAAGGCGGCGGGCGAGTCCTGCGGCATGATCGGCTCGGTGAGTACCGACGATGGTATCGAGTGCTACGAGAGCACCAACACCACGCCCGAGGCCCCCGAGGTTTGGCGCCATATCGCCAACTGCCGCACGTCCGGTCGCCAGTCCATGGTCATGGAGGTCTCGAGCCAGGCGCTCAAGTACCAACGCGTCGAGAATCTGCCGTTTGACGTGGCGTGCTTCCTCAACATCGGCCGCGACCACATCTCGCCGATCGAACACCCCACGTTTGAGGATTATTTTGAGAGCAAGCTTAGGATCTTTGACCAGGCAAAGACCGCCGTGGTGAATCTGGGCACCGATGAGGTTGACCGTGTGCTAGAGGCAGCGTCGACGGCCGAGCGCTTGGTGACCGTTGGCGTCGAGCATCCCGAGGCAAGTCTGTGGGCGAGCGACGTACGCATGGTCGGCTTTAGCATCGAGTTCAACTTGCATGGCTTGTGTGCCGACGAGTCCGAGGCGGGGGAGAAGGTCCTGCTGGGTATCGCGGGCGACTTTAACGTGGAAAACGCGCTGGTCGCTATCGCCGCTGCGCGCGAGATCGGCATCGGTATCGATGCCATCAAGAAGGGCCTCTCCAAACTGCGTGTGCCGGGCCGTATGGAGGTCGTGGAGTCGAAGGACGGTCGCGTGATCTGCGTCGTCGACTATGCGCACAACCAGCTTTCGTTCCGTTCGCTTTTCTCGTCGGTCAAGCGCGCGTTTCCCGCTAGCCCCGTCATTGCGCTGTTTGGCGCTGCCGGCGGCAAGGCGCAGGAGCGCCGCGAGCAGCTTCCGCGCGAGGCCGCACCGTATTCCGACCTGATGATCTTTGCCAATGAGGACCCGGCTCACGAGGACCCGATGAAGGTCTGTCGCGAGCTTGCCGAACATGTTCCCGACGATACGCCGAACAAGATCATCCTCGATCGCGAAGCCGCTGTGCATGCGGCGTTCAAGGCGGCGCGCGAGGAGTACGTCAACCCCGATGCTCCCACCATTGTCTTGCTGCTGGCAAAGGGTGACGAGGAGCTCATGCACGTGGGCGACGAGTTCGTGCCCATCGAGAGCGACCTTTCGCTGGCCAATCGCCTGATCGATGTTACCCAGTTTGACTAATGAACCATGATGGCGGCGGCGCTCTGAGTGTGCTGTCGCCATAAGCGTGTTCCCTCAATCAAAACATGCCGTCCAAGTCCAAACCCTTCTACGTAAACGGAGTAACCATGTCCCACAACACCCTGCCGACCGTTGCCGAGCTTTCGGGCGAGATGCGCGAGCGCTTGGCCAAGGTCAAGTACGTCTTTACCGACCTGGATGCCACGATGCTCGCGCCCGGCTCGTGCGTGCTGCGCGACAACGACGGCAGCCCCTCGACCAAGCTCGTCGAGGCTGTCGTGGCACTTGCCCGCGCCGGCATCCAGGTGGTCCCCACCTCGGGCCGCAACCGCACCATGATCCACGAGGATGCGCGCGTGCTCGGCCTCAACTCCTACATCGGCGAGATGGGCGGCCTGGTCATGTATGATCTCAAGGCCAACGATTGGGAGTATCTGACCGGCGATATGCCCTACGACCCCGCCTGCGGCCTTACGCCGCACCAGGTGATCGAGCAGACCGGCGTGTGCGAGAAGATCCTTGCCCGCTGGCCGCACAAGATCGAGTACCACAACGACATGTCGACCGGCTACAAATACCGTGAGGTCACCGTCGGCATGCGCGGCGATGTGCCCGACGATGAGGTCCAGGCCATCCTGGACGAGGCCGGCTGCGGTCTGATCTGGGCTTGCAACGGCCATCTGACTCACCTGTCCAAGCCGACGACGCTCGAGCTCGATCGCGTCGAGGACGGTCGCGCATTCAACATCAACCCCGCGGGTCTCAACAAGGGCGTTGCCATCGCGCGCTTCTGCGAGCACCTGGGGATCGAGCGCGAGGAGACGCTCGCGCTCGGCGATTCCGAGTCCGACTTCTACATGGCCGATCACGTGGGCACGTTCTGCCTGGTCGAGAATGGCCTGACGAGCGCCGGCGCGCCCGAGTTCCTGGCTGCTTGCGAGAACGCTTTCGTTACGCGCGGCAAAATTGTCGACGGTTGGGCGGCGACGGCAGAGCTGCTGGTCGCGGCGCGTTCGTAGCGCGGCGCCGCCGCACTTGGACATGTCTTTTCGAGAGAGACTGGTGAGGTAATGTCCGATATCGAGAATCCGGCAGGCGACACGCGCCCGATTGGCGTGTTCGATTCTGGTTTGGGCGGTCTGACGGTTGCGCGCGCGATTGCGACGGCGCTGCCGCACGAGTCCGTCTACTACTTTGGCGACACCAAGCGCTGTCCCTACGGCACGCGCACCGAGGATGAGGTGCGCTCGTTTGCGTTGCAGGCGGGTCGTTGGCTTTCGAAGCACGACGTCAAGATTATGGTCATCGCCTGCAACACGGCGACCGCTGCGGCCTTGCGTCTGGCCCAGCAGGTGCTCGACGTTCCCGTGATCGGCGTGATTGCGCCGGGTGCCCGTGCAGCAATCAACAGCACGCGTACGCGTCGCGTGGGCGTGCTCGCTACCAACCTCACCATCCGCTCGGGCGCCTACACGCGCGCCATTCAGGATCTAGATGCCGGTGTCGATGTATACGGCTGTCCTGCCTCGAGCTTTGTCGAGGTTGTCGAACACGAGCTCGCCTCGGGTGCACATCTGCAGGAACAGTGGCTTGAGAACGAGGACATCTTCGATACGCCTGCCGTGCGTGCGCTGGTGGGTGCCACGGTTGAGCCGCTGCGCGACCACGGTATCGATACCGTGGTGCTCGGCTGTACGCATTTCCCGCTGTTGGTGGGACCTATCCGCCATGCGCTGGGGCCTGGGGTGCGCGTCGTGAGTTCCGCCGAGGAGACCACGCGCGAGCTGACCGATATCCTCACGCGCCGCGAGCAGCTGGCGGGCGACGCCGCCGAGCCGCAGCATCGTTTTGCCACGACGGCCGATAACATTGCCGAGTTTGCGGTGGCGGGCAGCTTTATCTTTGGTCAGCCGCTCAAGAGCATCGAACATATCGATATCGATGAGCTGAAATAGATGTAAGGCAGCCGCCAAAGCCTCCGCCACATCTTTTGCCGAAAGGAAATTTCTATGGAGTACATGCAGGTCAACCGCTCCAACGATCGCGCCGCCAACGAGTTGCGCCCCGTTAAGCTCACCCGTGGCGTCATGAAGCACGCCCACGGCTCGTGTTTGGCCGAGTTCGGTGACACGCGCGTGCTGTGCGCCGCCACTATCGAGGAGGGCGTGCCGGGCTGGCGAAAGGGAGCTAAGGCCGGCTGGGTGACCGCGGAATACGCCATGCTGCCGGCGTCGACCGGCAAGCGCTGCAAGCGCGAACACGCCAACCGCAAGGGTCGCTCCATGGAGATCGAGCGCCTCATTGGCCGCAGCCTGCGTACCGTCGTCAACATGAAGGCGCTCGGCGAGTACACCGTCACCGTCGACTGCGATGTGATTCAGGCCGATGGCGGCACGCGTACAGCGAGCATCACCGGCGCCTGGGTGGCGCTGCACGACGCCCTCGCCATGTGGGTCGAGGCGGGCAAGATCGAACGCATCCCGCTTATCGGCCAGGTGGCTGCCATCTCCATGGGCGTTGTCGACGGCAATACTCTGCTTGACCTCGATTATTCGGAGGACAGCCATGCCGAGGTCGACATGAACCTCGTCGCCACCGACACCGGCGAGATGATCGAGCTCCAGGGCACCGGCGAGCAGGCGCCCTTTGACCGCAAACGCCTCAACGCCCTGCTCGACCTGGGCGACAAGGGTATCGCCGAGCTCATCGAGCTTCAGCGCCAAGCCATCGCCTAACCTGCCAAAAGGGACGGGTTTATTTTGGTAGGTTTTATCTGCTGAAATGCTGCGTTGAAAGGTCCGATCGCCTGAGAGGGGAGAGGTCAAGTGCCCAAACGCCCCTCACGCGGCTTGCTATAGAGACAAGGAGGCCAGTTATGGCACTTGAGAAGATCGACATCGACACCCTCGACCCGGCGGCGACCATCGTCGTGGCAACCGGAAACGCTCATAAACTCACCGAGATCGAGGCCATTTTGGGCAAGGTCATGCCCGAGGTGCGCTTTGTGGCGCTCGGCCAGCTGGGCGATTTTGAGGATCCCGAGGAAAACGGCACGACGTTTTTGGAGAACGCCATCATCAAGGCGCAGGCTGCGGTCGAGGAGACGGGTCTTATGGCCATTGCCGACGATTCGGGCTTGGTCGTCGACGCGCTGGACGGTGAGCCCGGTGTGTATAGCGCGCGCTACGCGGGCGTTCACGGCGACGACGCCGCCAACAATGCCAAGCTGCTCGTGAATCTGGATGGCGTGGCCGACGAGGATCGCACCGCGCGCTTTATGAGCGTCGTCGCGCTCATCGACACGGACGGTTTGGTCACCTATGGCGAGGGCGCCTGCGAGGGCGTTATCGCGCACGAGGGCCGCGGCGATCACGGCTTTGGCTACGACCCGCTGTTCCTGCCGGTCGACACGCCGGGCAAGACCATGGCCGAGCTGACGGCTGACGAGAAGAACGCCATCAGCCATCGTTTCCACGCGCTCGAGCATCTGTCCGCCAAGCTGACGGGCGAGGAGTAGGACGTGCGCGCGGTGGTGCAGCGCGTGCTCAACGCCGGCGTGACGGTCGACGGCGAGTGCGTGGGCCGCATTGGACGCGGCTACCTGGTGCTGCTGGGTGTGGGCCATGGCGATACGCGTGCCGAGGCCGACAAGCTGTGGGGCAAGCTCCGCGGGCTGCGTATCAACGAGGACGAGAACGGCAAGACCAATCTGGCACTTGCCGATGTCGACGGCGAGGTGCTCGTGGTGTCGCAGTTCACGCTGTTCGCCGACTGCCGCCACGGTCGCCGTCCGTCGTTTACGGATGCCGGCGCACCCGATGTTGCCAACGAGCTCTACGAGTACTTCCTGACGCTTGTGCACGAGGACGTTGAGCATGTGGCGCACGGTATCTTTGGCGCCGACATGAAGGTCGACCTGGTCAACGACGGCCCATTCACCATCGTCTTGGACACCGACAACCTTTAGGTTACGCGGTTTTACCAAACCGCGTAACAACTGGTCATGCGAGGTTGTCGTCTGGTACGTATTTGGGACGGGGCTTATTTAGCTACTTGCGTATGGCCACAACAGGGTGCTATAGTATTAGAGTTTTGTCTATCTTAGGGGTATTATCCCCTTTTTGAATTGCACCTTCTGGAGGCCCTGTTCATGGAAGAGATGGAAGTCAATCACGTCGACGACATCCACGAGAAGCTGACCGATATGGTGGGTGATCGCGTCAAGGTGAAGGCCAACATGGGCCGCACCCGCGTTGTCGAGCGCATGGGCACCATCAAGAGCGTCCACCCCGCCGTCTTTATCGTCGAGGTTGACGAGCGTCGCGGCCGCAAGTCGCGTCAGTCCTATCAGTATATCGATGTCCTCACCGGTCAGGTCGAGCTGTTCGACCCCGAGAGCGGCGAGCATATCTTTACCCCGCTCGGCAATCAGCTCGAGGAGCATTAACGGTGACCGATCGGTCCCTGACTCTTTCCGCGCCGGCAAAGATTAACCTCTACCTGGGGGTTCATACCGAGCGCGATGACCGCGGCTACCACAGGGTCGATTCCCTGATGGCGGCCGTCGGTCTTTCCGATACCGTGACGGTCACGCCGGCGCAGGCGCTGACCGTCCAGACGGTTCCGGCATCAGATTTTCCCATGCAAAAGAATACGGCGTATCGGGCTGCGGTTGCTATGGCCGAGCATTATGGTCGCGAGGCAAACATCTGCGTGACGATTGAGAAGCGCATCCCATTGTGCGCCGGCTTGGGCGGCCCCTCGACGGATGCGGCCGCGGTCATTGTCGCCTTGGCGGAGCTTTGGGGCATTGATCGCACCGACCCAGCGCTCGACGATATTGCGCGAGGCATTGGTGCTGACGTCCCGTTCTTTTTGCACGCGAGTCCTGCGTTCTACGTAGGTGGGGGAGACGTGCTGGCAACTGAGTACCCCGCGCTGCCCGCGACGCCCGTCGTGCTGGTCAAGCCGCGCGAGGCAAGTGTTTCGACAATTGAAGCCTATCGACGTTTTGACGAGGCCTCGGTGCCTGCGGACAAGCCCGGCGCGATAGCTTCTGCCTTGCGTGCTGGTGATGCCGAGACGGCATATGCACTCATCCATAACAACCTTGGTGTCATTTCCGCACAGATGGAGTCGCAGATTCAAACGGTCCTCGACTGGCTGCGTAAACAGGACGGAACCGTTGCTGTAGATGTGTGCGGATCGGGTGCCTGCTCGTTTGCCATTTGCGACACCGCTGCCACGGCCGAAAGGCTTGCCGATGCTGCCCAGCAAAATGGCTGGTGGGCCTGCGCGACTGAGTTTATTCCCAACACGGTTCAAATCGACGCGCCAAAGAAATAAAAATTTCTCTAGCACGCGGCGAAAATCTTTGTTACTATAGTCGAGCTAACGGGTTGTGGCTCAGTTTGGTAGAGCACTGCGTTCGGGACGCAGGGGTCGCTGGTTCAAATCCAGTCAACCCGACCAGAGCATGAGGAGGGACCGCTTCTTGCGGTCCCTTTTTTTAGCTAGTGTTGTGATACCGCGATACCCGCGGTATACTCATTCGAGCTTGTCTCGCTGTATTGTGGAGGTCTACATGTTTGGACTGAGGGCTCCTGAGCTCATCATTATTCTCGTCGTTGTCCTGATTATCTTCGGGCCCAAGAACCTGCCGAAGCTCGGCAAGTCCCTCGGCTCTACCGTCAAGAATATCCGTGAGGGTATGGAGGGCGACGATAAGGCCGAGACCAAGCAGGCCGAGGAGGTCGTGGTCGAGCAGTCCGAGGAGGACAAGGAGATCGCTGAGCTCGAGGCCAAGCTCGCTGCTGCCAAGAAGAAGCAGGCAGAGGACAGCGACGCGGACGCAGAGTAGTCCCATCCCTTTGGGGTGAGCACCTGACCGGCTTGCCCGCAGGCTAGCCGGTCTTTTTCGTTTTGTTGACAGTTGATTGTTTGATCAGAGTTGGGGAGATATCCGTATGGACGCAAGCCAGATCGTACTGACCGCTGAGGGCCGCCAGAAGCTCGTCGAGGAGCTCGCTTGGCGTGAGGGCGATTACGCCAAGGAGATCGTCGAGGACATCAAGGAAGCCCGCGCGTTCGGCGACCTTTCGGAGAACTCCGAGTACGACGCCGCTAAGGACAAGCAGGCCCAGAACGCCGCTCGTATTGCCGAGATCCAGGCCATCCTCGCCAACGCTCAGGTTGCTGCCACCACGGGCGACCTGACCGTCTCCATCGGTTCCACCGTTTCGCTGATTGATCCCAACGGCGAGGTCATGGAAGTCACGCTCGTCGGTACCACCGAGACCAACTCGCTCGAGCACAAGATTTCCAACGAGTCTCCGGTCGGTCACGCCATCATCGGTCACGGCGAGGGCGACTCCGTCGAGGTCGTTACGCCTTCCGGCAAGACTCGCGTCTACACCATCGCCAAGATCGCACGCTAGACCACGG
>JAUUSS010000008.1 GCA_030841765.1 Collinsella aerofaciens
GATGAGGAACGGGTTCTTGAGCAGCTCGGGCAGCTGCTTGAGCGTAAAGCGCTCGCCCGCTGGCATGGTGGGGAACACGGTCGCTTGGTAGACGACCGCGGCGGCAGAGAAGGCCCCGACCACGGCAAACGTCATGCGCCAACCCACGGCCAGGCCGATCGCGCGGCCGAGCGGCAGACCAAAGATCTGCGCGATGGACGAGCCCGTGGCGATCATGCTGATAGCGAGCGCCCCGTGGCGGGTGTCGACCAGGCGCGAGGCCATAATCGAAGCGACCGACCAGAACACGGCGTGTGCACAGGCGACCACCAGGCGCGCGCAGACCAAGATGGGATAGGTCGGCGCCAAGGCGGACAGGAACTGGCCCAGCGAAAACACGGCCAGCACGCCCAGCAGCATCCGCTTGAACTCGAAGCGCGAGGCAAACACCATGAGCGGCAACGACAGCAGCATGACGCCCCAGGCGTAGACCGAGATCATGATGCCCGCCTGGGCCTCGGTGAGCGAGAACGACGCGGCGATATCAGTCAAAAGGCCGATGGGCATAAACTCCGACGTGTTGAACACGAACGCACAGCAGGTGAGCCCGATGAGCGGGAGCCACTGCTTGAGCGTGATGCCGTCTTGCCTTGTCTGAGTCATATATAACGTCTCCAATCGTTTTGAGCGGAGGCGATTATATAGCAACGGCCCCGCATCCGTCAGTACAGATGCGGGGCCGAAAACAATTCGATACACAGAGGTTGCGCCGTCAATTCATAACTAAGCCAACCCCAGCAATATGCCCGCCGAATGCACGACAAACGCCACGATCCAGGCAACGGCGACCTGAAACGCGAATACGGCCACGGCATAGCGCGCGCCCAACTCGCTCTTGACGGCGCCGATTGCCGCCACACAAGGCGGGTACAGCAACGTAAAGACCAAGAACACGTAGGCGGTAAACGGCGAAAACATGGTCGACAGCGCCGCGGGCGACGTTGCGCCCAAAAGCACCGTGAGCGTCGAGATGACGCTCTCCTTGGCAATGAGCCCCGTGACGAGCGCCGTCGAGGCGCGCCAGTCGCCAAAGCCGAGCGGGGCCAACACCGGCGCGATGATGCTACCCAGACCGGCAAGCAGGCTTTGCGACTGGTCGGCGACCACGTTAAAGCGGATGTCGAACGTCTGAAGGAACCAGATGACCACCGTAGCGGCAAAGATAATGGTAAAGGCCTTGGTGATGAAGTCCTTGGCCTTATCCCATGCCAGCATCACCGTCGTCTTGACGCTCGGCAGGCGGTAATTGGGGAGCTCCATGATAAACGGCACCGGGTCGCCCTTAAATGCCGTGCGGTTGAGCACCAAAGCCGCGACGCAGCCGACCACGATACCGATCAGATAGAGCGAGACCATGGCGGGAACCGTCGCCTGCGGGAAAAACGCCCCGCACAGCAAGCCGTAAACCGGCAGCTTGGCTGAGCAGCTCATAAACGGCGTGAGCATGACCGTCATCTTGCGGTCGTGCTCGGATGGGAGCGTACGGGTCGACATGATAGCCGGCACGGTGCAGCCAAAACCGACGAGCATGGGCACGAAACTGCGGCCCGACAGGCCAAAGCGACGCAACACCTTATCCATGACAAAGGCCACGCGCGCCATGTATCCGGAGTCTTCCAGAATGGAGAGGAACAAAAAGAGCACGACGATAATCGGCAGGAAGGTCAGCACACTGCCCACGCCCGTAAGCACGCCGTCGACAGCCAGCGAGCGCACCACGTCGTTGGTACCGAACGCCTTGAGGCCCGCATCGGCCGAGGCGATGATGGCAGCGATACCGTCCTCCATAAGTCCCTGCAACGCCGCGCCGATCACGCCAAACGTCAGCCAAAAGACGAGGCCCATGATCACCAGAAACGCCGGAATGGCTGTGTAACGACCTGTCAGGATGCGGTCAATCTTGACGGAGCGCACGTGCTCGCGGCTCTCGTGCGGCTTGACGACGCAACGCCCGCACACGTCGCCGATAAAGCTAAAACGCATATCGGCCAGCGCAGATAGGCGGTCGGTGCCGGCCTCGCCCTCCATCTGGGTGATGATGTGCTCGATAGCGTCGAGCTCATTGCGATCCAGGTGAAGCGCCTCGGTTACCAGCTCATCGCCCTCGACCAGCTTGGTCGCCGCAAAGCGCACCGGGATGTGCGCCGTCACGGCATGGTCCTCGATCAGGTTAGCAATACCGTGGATGCAGCGATGCAGCGCACCGCCGTCCGGACCGTCGGGCGCGCAAAAGTCCAGGCGACCAGGGCGCTCGCGGAACCGCGCCACGTGCAGGGCGTGGTCCACCAGCTCGCCGATGCCCTCGTTGCGGGCAGCGCTAATGGGGACAACGGGCACGCCCAACAGGCTCTCGAGCAAGTTGACGTCTACGGCGCCGCCGTTGGCGGTCACCTCGTCCATCATGTTGAGCGCGATGACCATAGGACGGTCAAGCTCCATGAGCTGCAGTGTCAGGTACAGGTTGCGCTCGATGTTGGTGGCGTCAATGATATCGATGATGGCGTCGGGATGCTCATCCAGGATAAACTGGCGGCTCACGATCTCCTCACCCGTGTACGGCGACAGAGAGTAAATGCCGGGCAGGTCGGTAACGCTCGCCTCGGGGTGGTTACGAATGGTACCGTCTTTGCGGTCGACCGTTACGCCGGGAAAGTTGCCGACGTGCTGGTTGGAGCCCGTAAGCTGGTTGAACAGCGTGGTCTTACCGCAGTTTTGGTTGCCGGCGAGGGCAAAATGCAGCGGCGCGCCCTCAGGCACGGCCGTCTTCGCGGCGCGGGGCGAATACGTCCCCTCGCCCAGGGCCGGATGCTCCGTCGTGCCGATTGCGGCGTTAGCGCGCGGACCCGCATCGGTGTCGTGAACACCCACGAGCTCGATGCGAGCGGCATCGTCCTTGCGCAGCGTCAACTCGTAGCCACGCAGGCGGATCTCGAGCGGGTCACCCATGGGGGCGTACTTCATCATGGTAACTTCGGTGCCCGGCGTTAGACCCATGTCCAAAATATGCTGTCGAAGCGCCTGATCGTCGGATGTCACCGATGCGACAACGGCGTCCTTTCCAATCTCGAGTGTATCGAGCTTCACGTCCGTGTTCCTCCCCCGGCGCCCACAGGGCGTTGCATTTATGTTCACCATGGCTAACCGTTTGCCATGGCTAACCAATTTTAAGCTTACATGATAGCGTGAACACACAATGACGTTCAATCAGCAGATTGGCGCAATGGGGACAGGCAGGAGAGTTCAGGGCCATAGTTTCCCGATGAGGCCTCTCGGGGAAACTACATCCCAGAATTCTGGCTCGAAACGGGATATGGTTTCCCAAACAGGCCTCTTACGGAAAATGCATCCCGGAATCCCTACTCGAAACGGGACGCACTTTCTCAGTCGAGGCCCTATGGGAAACCGTGTCCCACCTTGAAGGGGGAACTGGGATGCAGTTTCCGGACGGGACATCAAAAACAAAGTTGCGGTGGAATAGTTCCTGGATGGGCTGGTTGATGCCCCAGATCGGAACTATTTCACCGCAAGTTATTGAAGGGCTGGGATGCCCGTCCTCTTACAGATGACGCTCCAGGAAGCGGAAGGCTAGGCGAATCCAAGGGCGGACTGCCACCTGCTTGTCCTCGTTGTCGACCGCGGTGTTGGCGTTGCCGAGCGAAAGACCGTGACCGCCCTGGTCAAAGACGTGCATCTCGCAAGCGACGCCCTCCTCGGCCATGCGCTGCGCAAACGGATAGACCTGCGCGATCGGCGCCGTCTTGTCGTCGGACACGCCCCACACAAAAGTCGGCGGCATCTGGCGCGAAACATGCGTGGTGGGGCAGATGTCGGCCAAATGCTCGTCAGTTGCCTCGCCGCCCGTCACCATCGACAGGTAGTCGTTGAGCAAATCGCGCCCCGTCTTGCCGCCCGTCTTGGGCACGCGCAAGTCAATGCGCGGATCGCGCGTCTGCATGTCGCGCACATAGGCAAAGTCGAGCAATGGATAGCCCAGCACCACGGCATCGGGACGAATGTCGTCCGGACGCGCCCCGGCAAGTGCCGCGAAGGGGCCGGTCTTCCACTGTGTTGCCAGCGAGGCGCAAATCATGCCGCCCGCCGAGAATCCCACGACGCACACGCGCTTAGGATCGACATGCCACTCGTCGGCGTTGGCGCGCACCGTGGCGACCATCTTGGCAAGATCTGCCTGGGGGTGCGGAAAGCTCACGTCACCCGTAGAACTTGTGACATAGTTGAGCACAAAGGCCTGGTAACCGTGATCCAAAAACGCAAACGCCACGGGATCCTGCTCATGCGGAGCGATATGCGTAAACGCACCTCCGCCGCAGATAATCACGGCAGGGCGGCGGCCATTGGGCTTGTCGGGCAGCGGCTCGGCACCCAAATACGTAAACGTCGCCGGATAATCCTCGGTCGGCTCCTCGCCCCACAGCGCATGGTTCTCGACAATCATATGTGCTCCCTTCGCGCAAATTATGCGCCCTTGTTTTTCGCCTTCAAGCGTACCCCACTTGAACCCGTGGCGCAGAAACACACCAGCAATAAGTTTCCCTCCAACTGATATATCACATAATCCCAGCTCAGAGGTATCGCTGAGCAGCGTAGAATAGGGGCGTTGACCAAGCCGCGAAACACATATGAAACGTTTCCGGCAAACCATACGCGCGATATGCGCCTATTTAAGTTGGAGGCAACTATGGGTCTGCTCGATTCGCTTAAGTCCACCTTCACCTCGACCGGCGAGGCGTCCGTTCCGCCCGCAGCAAGCTTCGCTACCCGCGAAGGCGTCATCTACGCCCCCGTCAACGGCGTGCTCGTCAACCTGGACGAGGTTCCCGACGAGACGATCGCCTCGGGCATGCTTGGCCAGGGCTATGGCATCGAGCCCATTACCGGCACCATCTATGCGCCCGCCAACGGCCGCATCGGCGCCACCACTGTCACCAACCACTCCATTGGTATGATCACCGAGGACGGTCTTCGCGTGTTCATCCATGTTGGCCTGGGCACCGTGGAAATGAACGGCAAGGGTTTTGCCCGCTTTGTCGAGATGGGCGATGTGGTCAAGGCAGGCCAGCCGCTCATCAGCTTCGACCGCGAGGCCATTAAGGCCGCTGGTCACGAGGACATCGTGACCGTCATCGTCTCCGAGCTCGATCGTCTTAAGAGCATCGACCATGTCGGCGAGTCTGGAACGCTTATTGGCGGCAACCCGCTCGTCAAGCTTGGCGACCCGCTGCTGGTAGCCAAGACCAAGTAGCCAGGCCCCGCGCCACACAGCCAAAAAGGCACCTCGTTAAGTGCCCGCGACCATTTGGCCGCGGGCGCTTTTCGTTTGAAAAACCATCCCGTCAATGCCTTATCTGTATAGCCCAAATGAGCCGAGCTGCTAGAATATCGAACTGTATGGATAACTATCATTCAACCGTTATGGGAGGATACGTGAACCGCACCAAAATCGCGCAGCTCTATGCCGATGCCGAGTCGCTCGGCGGCCAGACCGTCACCGTCGCCGGCTGGGTCAAGTCCGTCCGCGACATGAAGAACTTTGGCTTTGTTACGCTCAACGACGGCAGCTGCTTCCGCGACCTGCAGGTCGTCATGAACCGCGAGGCACTCGACAACTACGACGAGATCGCCCATCAAAACGTCTCGGCCGCACTCATTTGCACCGGCACCGTCAAGCTGACCCCCGATGCGCCCCAGCCTTTCGAGCTTTCTGCCACCTCCATCGAGGTCGAGGGCACGAGCGCCCCGGATTACCCGCTGCAGAAGAAGCGCGCAACCGTCGAGTTCCTGCGCACCCAGCAGCACCTGCGTCCGCGCACCAACCTGTTCCGCGCCGTGTTCCGCATCCGCTCTGTCGCGGCTGCCGCCATCCACCGCTTCTTCCAGGAGCAGGGCTTTGTCTACGTCAACACCCCCATCATCACCACGAGTGACTGCGAGGGCGCCGGCGAGATGTTCCGCGTGACCACGCTCGACCCCAAAAATCCGCCCCTCACTGAGTCCGGCGAGGTCGACTGGAGCCAGGACTTCTTTGGCAAGCATGCAAGCCTCACCGTGTCCGGCCAGCTCAATGCCGAGAACTTTGCCATGGCCTTTGGCGACGTGTACACCTTTGGCCCCACCTTCCGTGCCGAGAACTCCAACACCACGCGCCACGCCGCCGAGTTTTGGATGATCGAGCCCGAGATGGCCTTTGCCGACCTTAACGACTACATGGATAACGCCGAGGCCATGCTCAAGTACGTCCTTAAGGACGTTATGGCCACCTGCCCCGACGAGCTCAATATGCTCAACAAGTTTGTGGACAAGGGTCTGCTCGAGCGCCTGGACCATGTCGCCAACTCCGACTTTGCCCGCGTTACCTACACCGAGGCCGTCGAGATCCTGGAGCAGGCAGTCGCTGCTGGCCACCAGTTTGATTACCCCGTCAGCTGGGGCATCGACCTGCAGACCGAGCACGAGCGCTTCCTGACCGAGGAGCACTTTAAGCGGCCGACTTTTGTGACCGACTACCCGGCCGAGATTAAGGCGTTCTACATGCGCATGAACGAGGACGGCAAGACCGTCGCCGCCGCCGACTGTCTGGTTCCCGGTATCGGCGAGATTATCGGCGGCTCCCAGCGCGAGGAGCGCCTGGATCTGCTCGAGGCCCGCATCAAGGACCTGGGCATGAATCCCGAGCAGTACAAGTACTACCTTGACCTGCGCCGCTACGGTTCCTGCAAGCACGCCGGCTACGGTCTGGGCTTCGAGCGCTTGGTCATGTATCTGACCGGCGTGGGCAACATCCGCGACGTCCTGCCGCACCCGCGCACCGTGGGCAACGCCGACTTCTAATCGTCGGACGCTAACTCGCGTCGCCACACGCCAACGCTCATCGCACAAGCGCCTCTCGACATCGGTCGAGAGGCGCTTTTTTCAACAGCATCCGTCAAGCTTTTGGCAAGTTTTTGGTCAGTTGAGCAGGACTGTTGAAAACTCGACCCGCCGTTTGCCGACGACTACCGACCGCCCAGAGCGCCCTGCGCCCCTGGGAAAGCCCCGCGTCCTAGGCTCCATACCGTCGCCACCCAAAACGGAAAGGACGTGGACGCCATGACCGAAACCGCTGTTGAAACTTACGAGACCACGACGAGGGGCGCCGCCTCGATGGCAGCCTATCGCGCCGTTCGCATCCTGCAACTATTAAGCGAAAACACCGGCGAGGACAAGGCCATGCTTTCCGATGAGCTGATCCGGCGCCTCGCCCATCCCGACGACCCCGCCCGCATGCCCATCTCGGCGGCGCGGCGCAGCATCTACACCGCCATCTCCGCGCTTCGCCATGCCGGATACGAAATTGAGTACAAACGCGGCGTGGGCTACAAACTTCTTACCCGCCCGCTCACCGATGAAGAGATCATCCGGCTCCACGGTATGGTCATGCGCAACCGCTCCACGCCTATCGCTATCCGCAAGAGCATGGCGCAGCACTTAGTTGCCATAGCGAGTGCCGACGTTCGCGGCTACCTCGATACACCCGAACCCGCTCCAAGCGCAGGCAGCAAGGCTACCAAGGCAACGCGCACGCCCATCAAGCGCATCGACACGTGCGAGCTCGTCGAGCAGGCCATCGACCACGGAACCACGGTGAGTTTTGATATTTCGAGCGTCACGACACGTGGCGAAACCGAAGCAGCACGGATGACACTCCGTCCCTTTGCCATCAAGCAACGAGACGGCATCTCGTATTTGCTGGGAACGGTCTACGACGCCCGAGGCGCCGATGACACGTTGCGTACTGTAGAGATTGGCCGAATGAGAAACGTCACCACACGTCTCCTCGACGGCAAGAAGCTCTTCGCCGCCCTAGACGAGGACGACGCCTCCTCCGCCGCATAAGGCCCTCCGCCGCCCATTCGACTACCCGTACCGCCCATCCGATTCTGTATTAAAAAACCCGCCAAGCTGTTGTAAAAATGGACATCAGCGCTACTATAGTTCCACTTGCACTTTGTCCCAGTGCAGTGTTTCCAGCCATTTTTATACTGGGGGTAATGATATGAAGGACATCACCATCAGCCGCAGGAGCCTTCTGGTCTCCGCCGGCCTGCTCGCGCTCGCCCCGCTCGCCGGATGCGGCGGCAACTCTGGTTCCGGCTCTGCTGCCGCCGGTTCCGACTACACCATCGGCGTTCTGCAGCTCACCGAGCACTCCGCACTCGACGCCGCCAACGATGGCTTTGTCAAGGCCATCAAGGAGAGCGGCCTTAAGGTCAAGATCGACCAGAAGAACGCCCAGAACGACCAGTCCACGTGTAAGTCCATTGCCGACAAGTTTGTGGGCGACAACGTCAACCTGATTTATGCCATCGCCACGCCCGCCGCGCAGGCTGCCGCCGGCGCCACGGCCGATATCCCCATCGTGGGCTGTGCCATCACCGACTACGCCGCCTCCGGCCTGGTCCAGGACAACGACAAGCCCGGCACCAACGTCACGGGTGCTTCCGACCTCACCCCGGTCGCCGAGCAGCTCGAAATGATGCAGAAGGTCCTGCCCGACGTTAAAAAGGTCGGCCTGCTCTACTGCACCGCCGAGTCCAACTCCGACGTCCAGATCAAGGCCGCCAAGAAGGAGCTCGACAAGCTGGGCCTCGAGTACACTGACTTCACCGTCTCGAGCTCCAACGAGATTCAGTCCGTCGTCGAGTCTGCCGTGGGCAAGGTCGACGCGCTGTACTCCCCCACTGACAACACCATCGCCGCGGGCGCTTCGCAGGTCGGCCAGATCTGCAAGGAGAATAAGCTCCCCTTCGTGACCGGCGAGGAGGGTATGTGCATGGCCGGCGGCCTGTTCACCCTCTCCATCAACTATAAGGACCTGGGCTACGCCGCGGGCGAGATGGCCGTTAAGATCCTGAAGGGCGAGGCCAAGCCCGAGGATATGCCGATCAAGCACCTCTCGAGCAAGGACCTGGTCGTCGTCAAGAACGACGAGATGGCCGAGGCCCTGGGTATCGACCTTTCCGCTCTGGACGAGTAGCGCCATGCGCGGTAACGCGTCTAGGGCCCGCACGCGCGCCACAGCCGCGTTATTCAATATCTGAGTCCTTGGGGCGAACGCTAAAGACCGGCGTTCGCCCTGCTTGTTTCGGATGAGACAAAACATCCGTCCGCAGCTCTTTTATGCATTGGTACCGCTATTATGGAAAATCACGTGTCCACCCTATCCTAGGAGGTATGAAGCATGCTCATTGCATTGCAGGGCGCCGTTTCGCAGGGCGTCCTCTGGGGCATTATGGTGCTTGGCGTGTTTATCACGTTCCGCCTGCTCGACATCCCCGATATGACCTGCGACGGCAGCTTTGCCCTCGGCGGCTGTGTCTGCGCCGTACTCATCGTCAACAATAACGTCGACCCCTTGCTCGCCGTGCTGGCCGGCATGTGCGCCGGCGCCATCGCGGGCGCCGTCACGGGCATCTTGACCACCGTCTTTGAGATTCCCGCAATCCTCGCCGGAATCCTTACGCAGATCAGTCTGTGGTCCATCAACCTGCGCATCATGGGCAAGTCCAACACGCCCATCCTTGCCAAGGGCACTATCTTCTCATCCGTCAGCAACATGACGGGCCTGCCGCAGTCCACTGTTGCCATTATCCTAGGCATTGTGCTGGCCGTGGCCATCGTCGCCATCCTGTACTGGTTCTTTGGCACCGAGATCGGCTCGGCGCTGCGTGCCACCGGCAACAACGAGTACATGATCCGCGCCCTGGGCGTTAACACCAACACCACCAAAATGATCGCCCTCGTGCTCTCCAACGCCCTCATTGGCCTTTCGGGTGCACTCATCTGCCAGAGCCAGAAGTACGCCGACATTGGTATGGGCACCGGCGCCATCGTTATCGGTCTTGCAGCCATCGTCATCGGCGAGGTGCTCGGTCGCCTGCTGCCCGGTGGCCTCACGCAGTTTAGCGTCCGTCTTGCCTCCGCCGTCTTTGGCTCCGTGGTGTACTTCCTCATCCGCGCCATCGTGCTGCAGTTGGGCATGGACGCCAACGACATGAAGCTGCTTTCCGCTGTGATCGTCGCCGTGGCCCTGTGCGTGCCCGTGGTTTGGGAGCGCTATAAGCTCCGCAGCTCCTACACGAAGGGGGATGAGGCAGATGCTTAAGCTCTCGCACGTCAAGAAGACCTTTAACAAGGGCACCGTCACCGAGAAGCGCGCGCTCACCGGCGTCGACCTCACCCTTAACGACGGCGACTTTGTAACCGTGATTGGCGGCAACGGCGCCGGCAAGTCCACGCTGCTCAACATGATCGCCGGCGTGTATCCGCTCGATTCGGGCGTTATCGAGCTCGACGGCACCGACATCTCGCGTCTGAGCGAGTCGCAGCGCGCCAAGTACCTGGGCCGCGTGTTCCAGGACCCCATGCGCGGCACCGCAGCCGACATGCAAATTGCCGAGAACCTGGCCCTCGCCAAGCGCCGCGGCCAGCGTCGCGGTCTTTCGTGGGGCGTCACCAAGGCCGAGAAGGACGAGTACGTTGAGCTGCTCAAGCGCCTAGACCTCGGTCTGGACACGCGCCTCAACGCCAAGGTCGGTCTGCTTTCGGGTGGCCAGCGCCAGGCACTCACCCTGCTCATGGCCACGCTCACCAAGCCACGCCTGCTGCTGCTCGACGAGCACACCGCGGCGCTCGACCCCAAGACGGCCTCTAAGGTGCTCAATCTGACCGAGGAAATCGTCGACGAGCACCACCTGACCACGCTCATGGTCACGCATAACATGAACGACGCCATCCGTCTGGGCAATCGTCTGATCATGATGCACGAGGGCCACGTAATCTACGACGTGGCAGGCGACGAGAAGAAGTCGCTCACCGTTGCCGACCTGCTGCAGAAATTCGAGGAGGTCTCGGGCGGCGAGCTCGCCAACGACCGCATGC
The DNA here is from genome assembly GCA_030841765.1 of Collinsella aerofaciens. Taxonomy (GTDB): domain Bacteria; phylum Actinomycetota; class Coriobacteriia; order Coriobacteriales; family Coriobacteriaceae; genus Collinsella; species Collinsella aerofaciens_AV. Next base: position 10,978 of record JAUUSS010000008.1, read on the forward strand.
TGCTGAGCTAACGACCTAGAAAACCACCACAAAGGGGACAGGCACCTTTGTGGTGGTTTTTGTTAAAGAGTAAGGAGACGGCCATGAAAAGACTCCCCCGCCTTGCGTTAGCCACCGCGTTGATCTGGAAGCGTCGACGCTAAGCTACACCGCCGGGCCTTGCAGCCCCGCCGTGCAAACCTTATATCGAGCACAGAAGCCCGTCCGAATTTGATCGGACGGGCTTCTTGGTGGGTATCATGGTTGGACGATCATTAGGAGGTTTCCCTACATGGAATTGTTTGAGCCAATTCTTCATTTCTTTGCACAACGATGGGTCCACAACATCATCTGGGCAGGTATCTTGGCCATCGGCACCGCCGTTGCCGCCAAGGTCGCGTCCAAGACCCTGCGCCACCTGCTTAACCGCGACGACAACCCACTCCCTTCATCGAGCATTTTCATCAACATTGCGCGCGCCGTCATCTGGATGATCGGCGGCAGCTTTATCCTCGACAACTGCTTTGGCATTAACGCAAACGCCCTCGTCGCCGCTCTTGGCGTCGGCGGCATCGCCATCTCGCTCGGCTTTCAGGACACGCTCTCAAACCTTATCGGCGGCATGCAGGTAACCTTTATGGGCATCATCAAGCCCGGCGACAATATCGAGGTCGGTGGCGTATCAGGCGTGGTCCAGGACATCACCTGGCGCCACACGACCATCGAGGACGCCTGCGGGCAGACCATCATCGTCCCCAACTCCAACATCTCCAAGAACACGCTCGTGCATTTGATGCCCTTTGGGCGCGTGGCCGTCCCCGTCGCGGTCAAAGACCCCTCAAAATGGGCGTCGCTCGATGCACTAACAGACGAGCTCGTCAGTGCCACCAAAACGGCCGTCTCGCCCATCTCGGGTTTTGACAAGGAGCCGTATGTGCTCTTTAGCGAGATCGGCGACTTTGGCATTAAGGGCAAGATCATCTTTATCGTCAGCGACGACAGCATCACTTTCACGGCAGCCGACGCCTGCATCCGCGCCATCGCCCCCCTCATCGCCTAAACCACCACAAAGGGGACAGGCACCTTTGTGGTGGTTTTCTTTCGTGGTACCATGGTTCATATAGTTGTTTAAACGACTAAGGGAGCAAAACTATGGAAGAGGCCTATCGTCAAGCACGCAAGCGCGGCGAGCAGGGACGTCGACGCGCCATTAGTCAAAGCGAGCATCCGTACCTTACGGACCTCGATAGCTTGGTTGCTCAGCTCCCCTTAGGCCAGCGAGAGAATGTCGGCCTGAGAGACATTCCGCTCGAAATGGTCGTCGGTACGGTTACTAAGGGCCGTCAGTCCGCCTTTTCATGCAACTTTATGCCCTTGCTGCCGTTTAGCACCGAGTTCGCCCGCAAGTGGTCCAACCTCTACGACATCCAGGTGACCGAGGGTTATCGCGATCCTGTCATCGTCACCGAGTTCATGCATCGGTTCTATGTCCAGGAAGGCAACAAACGCGTCAGTGTCCTCAAATTCTTGGACGCCCCGACGGTTTCTGCCAAGATTACCCGTCTCTACCCCGGCACATGGGATTCCGTCGAAAGCCGCCTATACGGTGAGTTCTGCGCGTTTTGGCGCGTCTGCCCCCTATACGAGATCGAGTTCTCGCGTGAGGGGAGCTATGAGACGCTCGCCAAGATGCTCGGTCAGGACCTTATCGAAAAATGGCCGCAGAAAAAGGTCGACTACCTGCGCCACACCTTCCTGCTCTTTAAGCGCGCCTACCTTCGCGCGGGCGGCGACCACCTGGACATTACGCCTGCCGACGCCATGCTCGTCTACCTCAATGTGTACAACCAGGACCGTCTGCTGGATACGCCGACGGATATCGTCGTAAACCGCCTGTGCAAGATCTGGCGCGAGCTGGTCATCGCAGGCAAAAATGACGAGGACAAGGTCGATCTTGTCGAAGCACCGAGCGTCGATGAGGAGGAGTCGCCCGCCAAGTCCACCTCCGGCGTGCTCAACTTCTTTATGGGCAAGACCGTCTATTCGGCGGCCAACCCCCTGCGCATCGCCTTTATCCATGAGTTCCCCTGTGCGACGTCGAGCTGGGACAGCCTGCACGACCAAGGGCGTCAGTATCTCGATGAGCACTTTGGCGGTATCGTGCGCACCGAAGCGTTCGAGGACTGCCACGATCCGGACGTGTTCTACGCCGCCGTTGAAACGGCTGTCAAACATGGAGACAAGGTCATCTTCTCGACCTCGCACCGCCTGATGGAATACACGCTCAGGGCAGCCGTTGAGTATCCCCAGGTTCGGTTCCTTAACTGTTCTATCGGCCTTCCCCACCAAAGCGTCCGTTCGTACTTTGGAAAGATGTACGAGGCCAAGTTCCTCTTGGGCGCCCTTGCCGCCAGCATGGCGGACAACCACCGCATCGGTTACCACGCGTCGGTCTTCGCCTCGGGCGCACTAAGCGAGATCAACGCCTTTGCGATTGGAGCCTCGCTACTCGACCCCCGCGCGCAAATTATCCTGACCTGGGGCGATGTGCCCGCCGGAGGCCTTGCCGAGGCCATGTGCCGAGAAGGTGTGAGCGTCATGACCGGCGCTGACATGTCAAAGTCGCTCGAAGACCCTACGGCCTACGGACTCCACCGCCTGGTCGATGGCAAGGTTTCCGGCATCGCCATGCCGGTATGGAACTGGAGCCGTTACTACGAGCTCATCGTTCGCAGCCTTCTGCACGGCACGTGGGACGAGACCAGCGATGACAACCAAGTGCGCGCCGTCAACTACTGGTACGGCATGAGCTCCGGCGTTATCGACATCCGTTACGCTCCGGGCCTACCCTACCAGACGCGCAAACTCGTGCAGTTGCTCCGCAACGGCATTGTCGAGGGATCCATCAACCCCTTTGGCGGCGAGCTCCACAGTCAGAACGGCGTGGTACAGATCGAAGGCTTCCCTCCGCTGCCGAGCACGCAGATTGTCGAGATGAATTGGCTGGCGGATAACGTGGTAGGCACCATTCCGCAGCTCGACGATGAGCCGAAAGTCCCTGCCCTATGAAAATCCTTGCCATAGCCGATACCGAAGAACGATGCCTTTGGGAGTGCTTTCGCAAGGAACGCTTTGAGGGAGTCAACCTGATTTTGTCCGCCGGCGATCTGGACCCGGACTATCTTGAGTTTTTGGTTACGGTCATCAACAAACCGCTCATCTACGTGCGCGGCAATCACGATGACCGCTACGCACGTCATGCACCGGGTGGATGTATCTGCGTAGAGGACAGCGTGTACACGTACCGAGGGATTCGCATTGCGGGCCTTGGCGGGTCCATGCGTTATCGCGACGGCGCCAACATGTACACCGAACGCGAGATGTCCAAGCGCATGCGTAAGCTGTCGCGTAAGGTTAGGATGGTCGGCGGGTGCGACATTCTGCTTACCCATGCACCCGCCGCCGGTATGGGTGATCTGGACGATCTGCCGCATCGAGGATTCGAGTGCTTTAACACAGCACTCGAATCCTGGAATCCCGACTACATGGTGCACGGGCATGTGCACCAAAGCTACGGTTGTGATTTTCAGCGCGAGCGTCAGCATGTGTGTGGAACGACGATCATCAACGCCTGCGGCTATACGCAGTTTGAGCTCGACCAGACGCACTACCCCATCCGCGGCTGGCAAGCAGCGTGGCTCAACTCACAAACCATGCGCCGCGAGCTCAAACGCCACGAAGCCATAGAGTCCTCAACCGCAAGAACGCCCTGGTAACCACCTTTAAGGCTTGACGCTGCGCCGGCCCCAAGCACCCCATCTCGCCCCTCAAACCGTCGCTCGCGTACCAAAGTACGCGTCGCTCCTCTTTCGGGGCGACCTGGGGCACTTGGAACCGGCTCGCTGCGATGCCATAACATTGACGCCAAAGTGCCAAAACCACCACAAAGGTGCCTGTCCCCTTTGTGGTGGTTTTGACCCGAGATAGCAAGAAACCCGGTCCTGCACAAGGCAGAACCGGGTTTCTTTAGCAATGCTTGCTTTGCTCAGGCAGTAACTAGCAGTTACTCAGCCAGGAAGTCACGCTGGACAGCGGGATCGACCTTGACGCCAGGGCCCATGGTGGAAGACACGGAGATGGACTTGACGTACTTGCCCTTAGCAGAAGAGGGCTTGACGCGCAGGATCTCGGTGTACAGGGCAGCGTAGTTCTCGACGAGCTGCTGCTCAGAGAAGGACTTCTTGCCCAGGGGCACGTGGCAGATGCCGTAGCGGTCGGCGCGGTACTCAACGCGGCCAGCCTTGAGCTCGGAGACCATCTTGGCGACGTCCATGGTCACGGTGCCGAGCTTGGGGTTCGGCATGAGGCCACGGGGACCAAGGATCTTACCGATGCGGCCAACCTTGGCCATCATGTTCGGCGTAGCGATAGCGGCGTCGAAGTTGATCTCGCCCTTCTGGATCTGGGCGACGAGCTCGTCGGAACCGATGATGTCGGCGCCGGCAGCCTCAGCCTCGCGGGCCTTCTCGCCCTCGGCGAAGACGGCAACACGAACGGTCTTGCCGGTGCCGTGGGGCAGGGAGATGGAACCACGGATGTTCTGGTCAGCCTTACGAGTATCGATGCCCAGACGGAAGTGGGCCTCGACGGTCTCGTCGAACTTGGCGGTGTCGAGCTCCTTGATGAGCTTGGCAGCCTGAAGGGGGGTGTAGAGCGTGGCGCGGTCGATCTTCTCGGCAGCGGCGTTATAGCTCTTACCATGCTTAGCCATGTGCATTACCTCCTGTGGTTAAACGGGCGTGAGCCCTCCCACATCGTATCGTGTGCCCTATTGCACACATTTAACGGGCGCCCCGCTCGGAGCACCCGTCGTTACCATAAGAAATCGCTACTCAGCGATGGTGACGCCCATGGAACGGGCGGTACCGGCGATGATCTTCTTGGCGGCGTCAATGTCGTTGGCATTGAGGTCCGGCATCTTGATCTCGGCGATCTTGGTGAGCTGCTCCTGGGAGAGCTGACCAACCTTGTCGGCCTGGGGCTTAGCGGAACCAGACTTGAGGTTCAGCTCCTTCTTGATGAGGTGAGCCGCCGGCGGGGTCTTGGTGATGAAGGAGAAGGACTTATCCTCGTAGACAGAGATCTCAACGGGGATGATGTCGCCCTTCTTGTCCTGCGTCTCGGCGTTAAAGGCCTGGCAGAACTGCATGATGTTCACGCCAGCAGCGCCCAGGGCGGGGCCGACGGGAGGAGCGGGGTTAGCTGCACCAGCAGGAATCTGGAGCTTAATGACGTTGGCAACCTTCTTCTCAGCCATGGTCATTCCTTTCGAATCACGAGTGTGAAGTACTTGCTATATCGTAAGCACGCACGTGTTAGAAGCACTCCTGAGATGAGCAGTCACAGAAGAAGCACGCTCGCGCGAACGGACGAAAACTTATGCGATGACAGCGACCTGGTTAAAGTCCAACTCGACCGGCGTCTCGCGGCCAAAGATCATCAGCGTGACCTTGAGCTTGCCAGCCTCGGTGTTAACCTCGGAGACCTTGCCATCAAAGTCGGTAAGCGGGCCATCGGTGACGCGGACGGACGTGCCGACCTGAATATCAACCGAAGTGCGCTTGGGCGAATCGCCCTTACCGGGACGACGAGTCATCTTATTGTACTCATCGCGGGAAAGCGGTGCGGGCTTACCGTTGCCGCCCAGGAAACCGGTGACGCCGGGCGTGTTGCGAACACACGTCCAAGCATCATCATCCATCTCCATGCGGACCAGGACATAACCCGGGAAAATCTTGGAATCCTTGGTCTCGCGCTTGCCACCCTCTTTGATCTCGGTGACGCGCTCCATAGGAATCTCGATATCAAAGATACGGTCCTGCATGCCCATGGTCTCGATACGATGCTCGAGATCGGACTTTACGCGGTTCTCGTATCCAGAGTAAGTGTGAACGACGTACCAACGCTTAGACATGGTTTAGCCCCTCAATCCAGAGAACAGAGCAAGAGCCTCGCCAAAGCCAGCATCGAGCAGAGCGATGACGACGCCGACGACGACCAGAGAAGCGCAAACGACGACCGAGTAGTTCACGAGCTCCTTCTTATCGGGCCACGTGACACGCTTCATCTCGGACTTGACCGAAGCGAAATACTTCTTGGTGCGGGCGAAGAAACCAGGCTTCTCGTTCTTCTTGGACTTCGCAGCCTTCTCGTTCTTCTTGGCAACGGCCTTCTTGGCCTCAACCTTGGAGTTGGCGGCAGCGTTGTTGGCAGGTGCCGGCTGCTGTGCCTTCTTCTTGTTCTTCTTGTTGGCCATTTGGGTTACCTCCGCGCAATGCGCTTATACATGAGTAAACCGTAAGCCCCCAAGTGGGAGCTTACGGAATAATGACTGGCACGCCAGGAAGGACTCGAACCCTCAACACTCGGTTTTGGAGACCGATGCTCTACCAATTGAACTACTGGCGTATGTGACTAGAGACTAGCGAGTCTCTTTGTGCAGCGTGTGGTGACGGCACCAGGGGCAATACTTCTTGATCTCCATACGATCAGGCATGGTCGACTTGTTCTTGGTGGTCGTATAGTTGCGGCGCTTGCACTCAGTGCACGCAAGAGTAACTAGAGTACGCATGTATCCTGAACCTTTCATTTCCGCCCCGTACGGGCACGAGTTGTTACTTTATCAGCTCCACGTAAGTGCTGTCAATGAAAACCTCGAGTCAATTGGTTCTCGGTGGATCCATTCATATTTGGAACACATCAATGAAGCCATCGAGATCTAATCGACGGTGCATCCAGGACCATTATCGATCCTCTCGACACCAGCAACGGCTCAATATCCATTGCAGAAAAGAACCCGGCACCCATATAAGTGCCGGGTTCTCTAAGTCAGCTATATCAAAGAGCTAATTTACTCAATGATCGTGGAGACGATGCCCGAACCGACGGTGTGGCCACCCTCGCGGATAGCGAAGCGCAGGCCCTCCTCCATGGCGATCGGGTGGATGAGGTCGCCCTCGATGGTGATGTGGTCACCAGGCATAGCCATCTCGGTGCCCTCGGGAAGCTTGACCGTACCGGTAACGTCGGTGGTACGGAAGTAGAACTGAGGACGATAACCATCGAAGAACGGGGTGTGACGGCCACCCTCCTCCTTGGTCAGAACGTAGATCTCGCCGGTGAACTTGGTGTGCGGGGTAACCGAACCGGGCTTGCAGAGAACCTGGCCGCGCTCGATGTCCTCGCGCTTGATGCCGCGGAGCAGCAGACCGACGTTGTCGCCAGCCTCGCAGAAGTCCATGGACTTACGGAACATCTCGATACCGGTAACGACGGTGTTCTGGGTATCCTTGATGCCGACGATCTCGACGGGCTCGTTGAGCTTGAGCTCACCGCGCTCGACACGGCCAGTAGCAACGGTACCACGGCCGGAGATGGTCATAACGTCCTCAACGGCCATCAGGAACGGGAGGTCGTTGTTACGAGCAGGCGTCGGGATGTACTCGTCGACAGCGTTCATGAGCTCGCGAATGGCGTCCATCCACTTGGCGTCGCCCTCGAGAGCGCCCAGAGCGGAACCACGGATGACGGGGATGTCGTCGCCGGGGAAATCGTACTCGGAGAGGAGCTCACGGGTCTCCATCTCGACGAGGTCGATGAGCTCGTCATCGTCGACCATGTCGCACTTGTTCAGGAAAACGACGATGTAGGGAACGCCGACCTGACGGGCGAGCAGGATGTGCTCGCGGGTCTGAGCCATGGGGCCGTCGGTAGCAGCGATGACCAGGATAGCGCCGTCCATCTGAGCAGCACCGGAGATCATGTTCTTGACGTAGTCAGCGTGGCCCGGGCAGTCAACGTGAGCGTAGTGACGGGCAGCAGTCTCGTACTCGACGTGGGAGACGGAGATCGTAATGCCGCGCTCGCGCTCCTCGGGAGCCTTGTCGATGTTCTCGAACGCAGTGAAGTCAGCCTTGCAGCCCTCGGTCTCGGAGAGAACCTTGGTGATGGCAGCGGTCAGCGTGGTCTTGCCGTGGTCGACGTGACCAATGGTGCCGATGTTAACATGCGGCTTAGTGCGCTCAAACTTCTCTTTGGCCATAAAGCCCTCCTCTAAACAGGTCGTCCCCGGACGGGACTTTGCCTTTATACCATAGTGGCCTCTCAACATACTATTGAGAAGCCACCGTGTTACCTATGGTAGCGGTGACTGGATTCGAACCAGTGACGCCACGGGTATGAACCGTGTGCTCTAACCAACTGAGCTACACCGCCGGATGGAGCCTGCAACCAGACTTGAACTGGTGACCTCTTCGTTACCAACGAAGTGCTCTACCGACTGAGCTATACAGGCACTTGACGGGTGGGAGCTATAGGATTCGAACCTATGTAGGCAGAGCCAACGGGTTTACAGCCCGTCCCCATTAACCACTCGGGCAAACTCCCAATCGTTCAAGTATCCGCAGGTCCTTTGGTCTTTTGGACCGCCGCCCCGCGAACGAAAAAGATAATACGATGCAACCTTGGGGGCTGTCAACGAAAACCTCTAGATACACGGCCCCGGGCGTATCTATATACCTTTGACCTGCTGTTTTGTTGAGTTGGGATATGAGGGACGGTGGTTTTGGATACTGAGGTGACGTTTCCCAAGGTAACACTTTGCTGTAGTGGAGTACACCTTCAGTATCGAACTTCGATACCAGCTTATTTGCACCTATATATAGGTCGAGATCGGGGCTGCCCAGACAGAAGATTGCTCTTCCCAGGCAAAATCGAGCGTGGATTTTCTTCCGTTTGAAATCGAGCGTGGATAATCTCCCACTTTGCCGTGCCATCGAATCCAAAGTGGCAGATTATCCACGCTCATTCACTAGGCGGAAGATTTTCCACGCTCGTGTGTCCGATAATCCACGCTCGGTCACGACAGTTAAACCCGGTCCGGCCTTTGTCTCGATCTGTAACATTTAGAGAACATTTTTTCCCTATCTGTTACAGATCGAGATGTTTCGCAGAGACCTCAGCTTACGTCTCATTCTGTAACAGCTAGAACGGTTTTCAGCCTCTTCGTGTTACAGATCGAGATGTTATCGGCCGTCCCTTGGCAATGTCTCGATCTGTAACTATAAGGAAGGTCTTCAGCCCACTCGTGTTGCGAATCGAGACAAACCTGAAGCTCGGTTGGCGCCAAACACGCTGACTTATCGACATAAATAGAAACGGGCCCTGTCCCACAAGGGAACAGAGCCCGAAACTCTCATGGAGCCAGTGACAGGAATCGAACCTGCAACCCACTGATTACATCGCTTTCCATTCTGGTTAATAGCGTCCATCTGCGACTATAGCGACCGTAACCTCGCCCTTTTCTTTCGTTTTCCGCTTATAGTCTCACTTGAGACGTCTCCGAAACAGTCAAATTGCACACTCATTGCACACGCGATTGCACACGGAGGGACAATGGAAGAGAAATACACCACCTCGTCTATTTATAAGTTTAAGGACGATCGCTGGCGCGCACAGTTCCCCTATTTGGAGAACGGCATCTGGCATAAGAAGACTCAGCTCTTGGAACATCGAGGGCGCGATAAAGGCAGAAGCCATAAGCATCGCGATGCCGCCATGCTCGAGGCCGAATCCATCCGCGCATCTCTCAATGAGAAGGCCACCGCAGAAGCAGCTAAACCCAAGGGGCTTGGTATCACCGTTTCAAAGCTCGTGACATGCTATATCGATATCGAGTGCGCGGACGTCGCGCGCTCCACGGCGACCGGATACCACGGCATGCTCCGCCGGAATATCGAACCGTATCTCGGTGATGTCCCATTGGAAGACCTTACGGAAGAGGATGTTCAGGAATGGATAACGGCGATCGCCTCAACCCACGCACGGTCCACCGCCTGCAATTCCCTACGGTTGTTACGAGGCTCGCTCAAATATGGAATGCGAAAGAAATGGATTGACGAAAACGTGGCCTCTTGGGCAAAAGTCCCCAAAAATGAAGACGCGAACTACGGTCTACCGAATTCGCTTACAACCAAAGAGCGAACCAGGGTCTTGAACACTCTGAACGCCTCCATAGATATCCCAGCGATGCTTGCAGCCAAGATGGCGCTCTACACGGGATTGCGGCGCGGCGAGCTCTGCGCCCTGAAATGGAAAAACGTGGACTTTAAATCCGCAACGATCCGAGTCGAGGCCGCGATTGGGCACACAGATAACGAGTTCTATATCAAGGGCCCCAAGAGCATTAGCAGCCGGCGCGCTATCCCCAACTGTCCGAAAGACCTTATGAAAGACCTTGCGAAGCGCGAGGCCGACATGAAGTTCGAATGCGCGAATCTGGGCGTTGAGTTCAGCGACGAACTGTTTGTCCTCGGCTTTCCGGACGGTTCCTTCTTGAAACCGCCCAGGATCAACGACGCTTGGCGGGCCCTGGCAAAGGCCTTGAAGCTCCATGGTGTCTTGAACAAGAACACCGTCACCTTCCACGACCTCAGGCACAGTTTTGCAACGTACGCCGTTTCCAACGGAATCGACCCGAGGACTCTCGCAAGCCTCATGGGGCACTCGAAGGCGTCGATGACACTCGACAGATACGCCAGTGCCGACCCAGCAGCCACCGCATCGGCTATGAGAACTCTTGGACGCTTATATAAAGAGTGATTTGCTTCGTCGCAAGCAAAGAAGTCAACAGTGGCTCGGAGGCCCGGCTTTAACCGGGCCTTTTCTTGTTGCCTCGACCCTTCAACGTCTTTTTTGTCCATAGCGTCCGCCCTGCCCGTACTTTGACGAATGCCGGCGGCGGCGTGTCAGACTGCGAAATAAGAGAAATCGGCAAATTCCAGAAAGGAGACCGAAATGAAATTCAAAGAAAAGCGTATCGGAGTCGACGACTTCCGCAGTATGCCGGATATCGTCGATCCGCTGCCGGTCGCGTACCTGCTCGGCATCAGCGACCGCTCTGTCTACCGCCTCTGCCAGAACGGGACGTTCAAAGCCGTGAAGTGCGGCAAGTTATGGCGAATCAACCGCGATAGCGTTCTCAAGTATATCGGCGCATCAAATTAACCAAAGGTTACGGGAAACCAACCAATACAAAGCCCTGGAGGATTATATGTTTGAATTCGATAAAGCCAACGGCGTCATTGAACGCGGCGAGCTGCTGTACTCCGTCCCGCATGACTCCGAAATCGTTCTTGATACCGGCGTTCCCGCCTACTCGGGCCCGGCACTTCTGAAGCTCAAATATCCGGTGAAGCATGCACCGAGCGCACTTATCGTTACTCAGACCGTTGCTGAGAAACTGAACGAAAAACGTGCGTCGATCGTAGTTGAAATCATTAGGCGTTGGAAGGACATCCCCAAGGCCGACCTCGCACGCATCATTTTGGGAGCGGGTGCTTATTCCGGCGGTTTCAGCCTCAGTCCCATTGAGAAAATCGAGGAATCAATTGACCTCGACAGTCTTGAACTCTCTAACAAACTTATCGCTTATATGCCATTACCAGCTGATAAGGCACCAGAGAACTATCCGATCACCTTCACAGTATCTTGCTAAAAACGGGGGCCATTTGGCCCCCGTTTGTTAAGGAGTCTAGATGACAAAAACTAAAACCGTCAGCGTGAAGCTCGACTCAAAGCTCTACACCGCCCTCAAGACGCGGGCCGAACTCAGCAACTCCAACATCAGCGACGGGATCCGCTCGCTCCTGCGCTCGGCGCTCGCCGCGGAGGGGCTCGACCTCTACGGCAACGAGGTCGCAGATTTCATCCGCGGCGTCGTCGACGCGCGGATGGACGTCGCCGCACTCGACATCGAGCGCAAGCTCGACGCCGCCGAGGACCGCATCGCCGCGGTCCTCTCGCGGCGCATGACCGCCGCCATCATGGCCGGCCTCATGTCGGCCGACGTCCTCAAGGCCTCCTACGCCTCGCTCGACGAGGTCCCCGTCGCGGACATCTGGAAGAACTACCTCGCGCAGGCCGGCGAGCTCAGCCGCGCCGGGCTCGGCCGAATCGACGAGGTGAAGCTCCACGCGCGCGAGCGCGCCGATGGCTAGCCCGCCCGTCATCGTCAACCACTCCGTCGTCCGCGCGGGGGCGTCAGCGAGGGCGTCCGCCGCGGGCCTGGCGGCATACGCCGGCACCCGCCGCGGCGTCGTCATCGAGGTCAGCGAGGCGGACGGCAGGAGGCTCGGCGTGGACGGCCTGGCCGCCTACGCCGCGAACAGGACCGGCTCGACGGGCGGCCTCTGGGGCGCGGACGGCCCGGTCGCCGTGGCGGAGGCCAGGCGTGCCATCGCCCAAAACGGCGGTGCGGTGCTCACCACCGTCGTCACGGTCCCGAACGACATCGCCCCAGCTGCCGGCCTCGACCGCCTGGACGCCTGGCAGGCGCTGGTGCGCTCCGAGTGGCCGAGGCTCTTCTCCGAGATGACCGGTGTGCCCGAGAGCCGCGTGGAGTTCTACGCGGCGATGCATGTCAACGGCACGAGCCACCACGTCCACATCCTCACGGTCGACCACGCGGGCGAGTGGGACGCGCTGCTCCCCAAGCGGAAGATGGAGGCGGCGCGGCTCGAGATCTCCTCGAAGGCCATGGCGCCGCTGCTGCGGGAGGCCTACATCGAGCGCGACCTCGCGAGGGAGGCCGCGCTGGACGCCGTCTCCCGCATCGACCGGAACCGTTTCGATATCGAGCTGCCGCCGGACGGAAGGATTGAGGCCGCCCACCTCAGGCGGTTCCACCCGGAGACGTCCGCCGCGCTGAGGGAGGCCCTCGACCGGGCGGCATCCGGCTCCCCCGAGCTCGCCGGCGCGCTGGACCGCCACGGGAAGGCGGTCGAGAGGTGCGCCGGCCTCAAGTGCCTGACCGGGGAGGCCCGAGACGCCTATGTTCGCAGGGCCGCCGCCGACCTCGGCCTCCGGTGCGAGAACGCGGCCCTGCGCGTCCTGGTACCCGACAGGACGCCGACTCGTGAGGAGATGCCGACGCGACGCGCCGCGCCCAGAACCGGCCCGGCGGTGGAGAGGCGGCGGGAGGCCGGCCTCGCCACCGAGGCCCGGGCCTGTATCCCGAAAAGGCGCCTTGAGGCAATCGGCCGAAAGGTCGCCCGCGGCCAGTCGATCGAACGCAACGACTTAAAGGGGTGCCCCACGGCGGAGCGGATCTTCCGGCAGGTGCCGTCGGCCGGCCCGGCCCTCGGACGCGCGGCCGCGATGACGGCCTTCATCGCAAGGGAGGCCACGCGGGACGCCGGTGGCCGCGACATGGGGGACGAGGCCGGAGAGAGGGTCCTGCGGCTCATCGCCTCGGCCCTGCGGATCCTGGCATCCGGCGGCACCGGGCCGTCGAGTGCCCCGACCGTGAAGATTGCGAACAGGATAGAAAGGACAATGAGAAGATGAAACCCAAATCCTTCAACCGCAACATGAGGAGGGAGCTCGCCGACACGCTGGCGGCCCACGGTATAGTCGCCGTCGTCGCCGCCATCGCGACCGTCAGCGCGTGGGACTACGCGAGCTGGTGGATGGCATCGCTCGCCTCCGACCTCTCCACCCTGTTGCACTTGCAGGTTGGCGACCCGGGGGCCGAGCCCGACACCGTCCTCCGCAACCCGTTGGATACGCTCGCCGACACGTTGGCAACCGGGAAAGTGGGCGGGCTGCTGGCCGCGGTCGCAGCCGTCGCAGTCACCATCATGGTCCTCGGCCTCGTCTCGTGGGCACGTTCGTGGCTGAGGCTCCACGACGGGACGTTCGCCGGCGACCGCGCGCCCACGCGCACGCACGGGGACGCCTGGCTCGAGTCGAGGCCGTCCAGGGTCGCAAGGCGCTGCCCGCCGTGGGACGGGAAGGAGGCCGCGAGGGGGCTCGTTGCGGCCGGCTGCGTCGGCGGCGGGATCGCGATGGTCCCCGCCGTCCACTGTCTCATAAGGGCGGGCAGCGGCGCAGGCAAGACGAGAAGGTCTCTTGCCGTCAGCGTGGCCGCCGCGATCGACCGCAACGCCCACGGGATCCCGACCTCCGTCATCGTCCACGACCCGAAGTCCGAGATCCGCGCATGGACCGAGCCGCTCGCCAGGAGGGCCGGGATGGAGGTCGTCGCCATTCGGCTCGACGAGCCCGTCAAGTCGGCGAGGTTCAACCCCCTCGACCGCGCCATCGCGGCACTCGGGACCGAGGGCGTCGCCGGTGCCGTGGCCGAGCTCCGCGAGCTGTCGTCCGCCATCGTGCCCGATGCCTTCTCCTCTGGCCAGAGGTTCTTCACGGACGCCAGCCGCAACCTGCTGACCGGCCTCTGCCTGCTCGCGATAGCGGACGAGCGGATCCCCGACGGCGCGCGGAACCTCTCGACCGTGCTCGCGCTCCTGGAACCCCGCGACGGGAAGAGCGCCGTGAAGTCGCTGGAGGAGCTCGCCGCGGACCTGCCGGCGGGAAACCCGGCGCGCCAGTTCCTCCTCGTCGCCTCGTCGAACGGCGGCGGAGGGGAGGCCCTCGTCTCCACCGCGCGCAACTACCTCATGTCCTTCTGCGACGACGACGTCAGCCGAATGCTCTGGGACGGCGAGGTCGACCTCGCATCGGTCGGGCGCAAGCCCACCATCCTCTACATCGCCAGCGCGACGGACCGAGGGGACCGCGGCGCGCTCGTCTCGTGTATCTTCTCCCAGGCGCTGTCGGCGCTGCGCGAGACCGCGCGCCTGTCGGGCGGCAGGCTGCCGGCCGAGACCCTGCTCGCCATCGACGAAGGGTCCGGGATCCCCAAGATCCCCCGCCTCCTCGGCGATCTCGCGGAGGTCCGCAGCATCGGCCTGCACGTCGTCTTCGTGCTCCAGAACACCCGCCTGCTCGAGGCCCGGTGCGGCTACTCCAGGGCAGAGTCGGACGCGCTGCTGGCGCTGCTCGGCACCCAGGTCGTCCTCTCGGTAGAGTCCGTCGGCGAGGCGGAGGAGATCAGCAAGCGACTCGGCGACTACAGTGTCAAGACGACCGGGCAGAGCTCCACCAAGGGGACGCAGAGCTCCTCGTCCGGCAAGTCGTTCTCCGTGGCGCGCCGTCCGCTGATCACCCCGTCGGAGCTCATGGCCTGGAGCGCGCGCGAGAACGGCGCGCTCGTGATCGACGCGGAGGGACCGATGGCGCTCGCCAGCCGCGACATCACGGAGACGTTCTTGGGGCCGCTGCTGGGCATGACGTCGCCGGAGGCCGAGGGCGCGCTGCTCGCGCGGGCGCTCGAGGGGGAGGCCCGCAACGACGCCCCGGCACCGGTCTGGCGTATCCCGGAGAAGCCGAAAAAGCCCAAGGGGTCGCCGTCCGGCGGCAGGAAGCGCAAGGTGTCCGCGGCGCCCGACGGGTTCTGACGCGTCATACGGCCCTGCCCGCGCAAACGGCCCTCCGTCATACGGCGCTCGGGGCGCGTATGACGGAGGGCCGCCGTCGCCTTTCCGGCTTGACCGGCAACGCTGCCAGCGGAAACGAACTCGGCCCGCCGAGTTGCGCCGCAAAATCCCGGACGCCCGTAGTGCGCCCTTATCCTGCTCCCACCGTCCAAGGCACTTGGGCGGCGGGAGTTCCGCATCCCCGGGAAAAGAAAAGCGCGGCCCATCCGGACCGCGCTTGCGCTCTCCTCCTATTTCACCCCGCGACGTAGACCGTCCGGCCCGTCTCGCAGTCGATGGTCTCGGCGTCCCCGAAACCGACCCGGACGGCCGCCCATCCGCCGGCGGCCGCCAACGCGTCGGCCTCGGACCTCGCGGCGGCGATGAGGCGCTCGAGCTCGGCCGAGCCCGCCGGCGCGGTCCCCACCTCGAACGCCCCGCCGTCGCCGCCTGACTCGTACTCGACGACGACCGTCGAGCCGAGCGCCTCCTCGAGGGTCTCGGTCAGCCCGCCCATGCCGTCGAGGGCGTGCCCGGCGACCGTGGCCAGCGGGTAGCGGGCCATCCCGGACGCAGCCGAGCGGCCGGCCATCCGGAGTATGCCGGCGGCCACGAGTGCCTTGAGGAGTGCCGCGGGGACCGCGGCGTCGATGGCGATGTTGCCGTGCCCGCGGCACCACTCGGCCGCAGCCGGCACGCTCGCCGTGAGCACGCCCCACTCGGCCATGTAGCCCTCGGAGCGCGGGCCCGTGGCGTCGAGGAGGAGGACGGCCGGGCCGCCGCCCACGTACTCATCGGCCACGAGGGCGAGGCGGACCGCCTCGCCCATGGAGTCGAACTCGACCGTGACCATGCGGCTACCTCCTCCTGACGGCGCTGAGCGGCTTCGGGGAGAAGTGCTCGTCGCGCTCGACGGCGGCAAACCCCATCTGGCGGTTCAGCTCGGCCATCTCCTTGATGCTGAAGTAGCCGAGCTCGTCGTCGTAGCCCTCGACGAGGCCGAACGCCTCGTCCGTTCCGTCGAACTCGAGCAGCCACCAGTCCCATCCGTTCACGCACGAGAAGTAGTGGGCGTAGACCGTGGGGTCCTCCGCCCCGTCCTGCCCATAGAGCCTCGGCACCGTCTTGGCGATTTCCTCGGTCATCAGCTGCTGCATGTCTTCCTCCGTTCCGGGCACGTGGCCCTCAACATCTCGCCCCTGCGGGCAAAGCCGAATGGCGACGCCGCGCGTCGTCGTCGGCTTTGCTCCCTGCAAAGCCGCACCGGAGCGAAGACGGGTCAAGGGAGGTCCGTGACGACCTCCACCAACCGGAGCGGAGCGGAGGTTTGTGCGGGGTCTCATGGGCCCCCTTGACGCGGCGTAGCGGAGGTGCCACCCGGCCGCGGAGCCGTGGCCATACGGCGGCGCATGCCGGATACCGGCGGCAGCAAAAGGGCCCGCCGGCGGCGGGCCCGAAGGGGAGAATATGGATTACGCATCGTTTCCGGAAAGGGGCATCCATGACAGAAGCCGAGCAGAACCAGATCTTCGATATCAGCTACGAGATGCGCGGGCTCGCGGCGACGCTCCTCGCGGCATCCCGCGGCGACCTCCAGGATCCGGAGAGGATCGTCGAGTACGTCGCAGCCCAAGTCGAGCGCTTTGCCGACGATCTCGTGTCGTGCATTACAGGAAAACCTTTCGACTCCGACGAGCGCCTTGACGGCCTTACGCTTAGCGGACGTTTTTGACGTTTGGCGGTTGCTCTGTGACATGATAAAAGACCCCCAAGTAGCCCGGAAAGCACGCAAAGAGGTCTTAAAGCGAAAGGGCACCGCGTATGCGTTGCCCGCCACTTCGCATTGTAGCCGATTGCTTGAGCGATTTTGATATGCAGCATTTTGACCCTGACGAGCGCTCGTCACTATTTTGAACGGGACATTCGGAGGACAGAGGCCTTTTGACACACGACGTTTACGTTCCGGCGACGGGCCTACGCCTCCACGTCGTTCTTGGTGAGGGTGTTGTCGAACGCCCAGACCCACCAGCGCAGGTGGTCCTCGGCCCCGTGGATGTCGTCCTCCTCGTGGTAGTGCTCGAGCATGAGCTGGGTGCGCCACTGGCCGAAGCGAACGGTGTAGGTGGCCGTCTGGGCGTTCTGCACGATAGCCCCGAAGGGCTCGATCTCGAGGATCTGATCGATGGTGAAGCAGCGCCCGTCCGGCCAGCAGACGCGGATGGGGACCATGGTCCCGTCGGCGTTTGCGCGGGTGTAGACGTCGACGTACTGCTTGTGGACGCGCCGGCCTGGCCTGTCGCCGCGGGCGCGCACCGTGATGCCGCCGCCGAAGTCCTTGGTGTGATCTGTCACGCGGGCGTCACCGCCATGCCGCTGCCACGCTCGACGAACCAGTCGCCGTGCTCCCACCAGACCGTCTTGCGCTGCTTTGCGATGCAGACGTCGTAGCGCACGCAGAGATTGCCGAAGAGGGCGCGGCCGAACTCGGAGCGGAAGTAGATGGACTCGACCTGCCAGGAGCGGCCGTCGGGCCAGTGGATGGTGACCGGGTCGGACGGGCCGCGGTCGGGGTCGTCGGTCCCGTTGACGTCCACCGGGATGTAGATGCGGCGCTCCTCCGTGGGGATTCCGCAGGTGCCCGCGAGGGAGTGCTTCTTCATGATCATATGCCCTACCTCCCGTACACGTGTTCGCGTTTTGCTTCTACCAGTATCGGCCGGGCGTTTGGTTTTGTAAAGCGAACATGGTGTGGGGGTTGCGTGGTTGTGTCTGGGCGGGGTGGTAAAAGGGCGAGTGCTTGCGTTGGTCTATCATCTGATGCCAATACGAGCGAATGGGAGCCATCTTGTTTACTTACTATCATGTCGATAAATGGGGAAATCTCGTCGCCGTCGATCTGCTTCCCTACATCGTTGCGGCCGTTGTCTAGATTGTTCTCATCTGCTGCGTCGTCTCTCTGGTGCGAAGAGTCCTGGCGAATCCCTTTCACTACCCATACTTCGTCGAGCGGTTCGATGTCTCCGGCAGGCGCAACGTGAAGATCGACGACCTGATAGATCGCTTTATGCTCGAGCCCGCCAACTGGGAAAAGATAGTCGCGGAGCGATCCTACATCCAGGAGTGGAAGGCACAGCAGGAGGAATACCTGAAGACCTGCAGCCTGCGGAAGCGCCGGGAGCGGCAATACGCCGAGACACTCGACGACGCGCACGCGTTCCAGTTTGTCACGTGCCGTGAGCAGACACGCTACAGGCAGAGGAACTACGTGAAGACGTCCTACAAGGTGTCCGTGGACGATAGCGTGATGGCCGTGAGCTGGGACTGGGTTGTGAACAGGCGAAACCGCCTCGCCGCCATTAACGACGAAGCGACGCTCAGGGATTACCATGCTCGCAACCAGCGGAAGCTGATGACTAAACAGCTGCGCGAGCAGATAGCGCGAAGGGACAACTACACCTGCCAGATGTGCGGGAAGTACATGCCCGATGGTGTTGGATTGCACATCGACCATATCGTGCCGGTCGCTAGGGGCGGCAAGACCGTGCCATCCAACCTGCAGGTGCTCTGCTCGAAGTGCAACGGGCGGAAGGGCGCGAGGTAGCCGCTTGCTCGCTATTCTTCGAAGAAGTCCGTGTCCACGGCCTTGATTTCGTAAACCTGCCTTGTGCTCACGCCGACACCGTAGTCGATCATGAGGCCGGCGAGCGCGGGGCCGTCGACGAGCACGACCGTCTGGCCGAGTAGACCTTCTGCATAGCGTCGTGCCTCCTTCGAGAACCGGGCAGTTGTGATAACCATCCGTCCCGCGGCGACACGCTATCGGGCGATGTTCATCAACCCCAATATGCAACGTCGCTATCCGCGAATCATGAATCCCCTTCAGCTGTTACTTCACCTTCCATGCGGCGGGCCAGTCGGCAGGCTGGGCCTTCTCGTTCAGGGCTGGCAACTCGTTAACGATAGCGATGGTCTCCATCGACACGGTCACGACGCGCTCGACCAGGTCGACGATATAGCGCGGGTCGTCGCTGTAGTCGTTGGGGTCGTTGACGATGCCCGACGCCTTGTCCTTGCGGACCTGATAGCGATCCATGAGCCAGCCGATGGCCGAGCGCCCATTAACGACGTACTCGTATGCCCCAAGCGGGATACCGCGCAGCGTCATGTTCTCGGCGACCTTGAGGACGGTCATGTCCTGGCCCTTGGGATGCCCCTCGTCCTTCTTGCACTTGCCGAATGCCATCTTGACCGTACGGCCGGGGTTCACCGAGTCACCGTCCTCGACAATCGATGCCCATGGGTCAATTTCCTCGTAATCGAGATGAAGATGGGCGAGTTTTCGTCCCGCCTCCGAAAACCTGGCAAAGTCCGCAGCGAGCGGGATGCGCGGCAGCTCTTTCTTGAGATTCGACTCGAAGCGTTTGCGATACTCAGGAGAGTGCAGGATGCCGTAGACGTAATAAAAGATATCGGTCTTGGTGAGCTCGATGCCTCCGTCCTTCTTGTAGCGGTTCGGAAACGCGTGCGGATAAGCATCACGGAAAACCTTAAGGGTTTCATCAGTGATGGCATCGTGGCGCGTATAGGACCGTTCGACACAAGGCGCCTCATTACCATAAAGAGACGTCTGGTCACCAGAAGCAGCACGGCCATTTCCGCTGAAGAGATTCATCCCAACTTGCTTTTCTTCATACCAGAACAGAGGGAAACACTGATTTCCGCCATGAGCGGTCAGACTGGGAATCGAATCATAAATCAATGCGTAAAACGGCACCGCTTCATTTCCTTGAACCGTAATGACCAAATTATCCAAGCAACGGAAGGAGTCCTGCTGGTAGGTCATTTCGGCCCCGCCTTTTCCCGTTATCTTTGAGAGGATATCGGGCTGCTGGTAGGTCCTTTCGGCCTTTTCCCTCCCGCTTACCGCGAGAGGGAAAAGGCGGGGCTGCTGGTAGGTCATTTCGTTCATCACACGGTCGTAGTAAACCCATTACTTACAGAACGGCCTATACGACCCCATTACGACCTCGTCACAGTTATAGACCAGCCGCTCTCCCTTCCTAGCAGCATCCTCCATACGCCGCGTCCAGCTGAAGCGGGTCGGATCATATTCAATTGCGCGCCCTTCGCCCTTCGCGGTTTGAATCTCAGCGTCCATGTTCGATAGCAGGCGCTCCATTTGTTCCTGCACTTTCGAACGAGAAAATCCCCACGCCCAAGGGTCGCGCTGCGTTTTAAGGCCCGCAGACCAGATGGTAAATAGACCGTAGGGGGGCTTCCTCTTCGTTACTCCCAGCGGTGCGAATTCATAAAACGAATCGTCTCGCTGATTCAGCCAGTCACCGTATCTGTCAGGCCTGATAATCGACCATTCCATGTCGCCATTGACCGCAAAATCGCGAATCAGATTCAACTTGTCCTCGCGGCTTAGATAGTCGCCAATATCGTGGTAGTGGATAACGCCACGCTCTTTAGAATCTGGATTCTTGACCAGCATGGTTATAGCGACACCGATTTTCGCGCCAGCATCAAACACCTTGCCGCCCTCGCGCTTCCAATCTGAAGTGTTCTGGTTCCCCTTAAGGTTGAAGACATAGATGCTATTAAACTCCTCGACGAGCGAGCGACGAAACCCGTTGGACGAGGACCCGTCGACCCAGCCCCCGTTGCTAACGAAACAGACGATGCCCTTATCCTTGATTCGGTCACTCGCCCACCTGAACGCTCGGATGTAAGAATCGTACAGGGAGTTTTTATTGGTCGCAGTTGTCTTCGCAACGTACGTCTGCGCGATGCGACTGTCGAGCGTCGGATACTTCTCGTTCTGGTTGTTGTCGTTGGCGCTCGTCTGGCCCACCGAGTATGGGGGGTTGCCCACAATCACCCGGATCGGGAGCGCGTTCTGGATGCGCACGCGGTCCGTGTTGTCGTAGAACACCTCATCGTCGAGCGTGTTCGACTCCTCGGTCATCTGGAACGTGTCGGTGAGCACCGCGCCCTCGAATGGCTGATAGCCGCCGCCCATGCGGGCATGGTAGGCGTACTCGATATTCACCGTCATGATGTAGTACGCGAGCAGCAGGATCTCGTTGGAGTGGATCTCGCGGGTGTACTTGCGCTTGAGCTTCTCGTCGGGGATGAGGTCGCTCTCGATGAGGTGCGCCATGAACGAGCCCGTGCCCGCGAAGGGGTCCAGGATATGCACGCGGTCGTCGGCAAGCGACTGGCCGAACTCGCGCTTGAGAACGCGGTCGGTCTCGCGGAGGATGTAGTCGATGATCTCGGTCGGGGTGTAGACGACGCCCATCTTGTCCGAGGTCACCTTGAACGCGACCTTGAAGAACTTCTCGTAGAGGTCGCGGATGAGCTGCTGGCGCGCCGCATCCGACTGGATGGCGGCCGCGCGGCGGCGCACGCTCGCATACACGTCGTCGAGGACCTCGGAATCCGACGCCTCCTCGATCTTATGCTCTTCGAGCACACCAAGGAAACGTTCGATGGCGACGGACACGGGGTTCGACTTCGCGAACTCGAAGTCTCCGAATAGGGCGTCGAACACCGGGACGGTGATGATGTGCTGGGCGATCATCTCGACCGCGTCCTGTTCGGTGATGCTGGGGTTTAGCGAGTCCTGAAGGCCGTGCAGGAACGTCTTGAAGCTGCCGGACACCTCGTCGTTCTCGCGGACGAGTTTGCCGATGCGCTCGATGTGGCGCTGGGCGATCTTCGCCACGTCCTCGGCCCACTCGTCCCAGTAGATACGCGTGCCGCACTTCTTGACCAGCGTGGTCTTGACGGCCTTCTCCCAGCGCTCGACCGGGAAGAACGTAAGCCTCATCTGCACGCCCTGCGTGATCTCCGCCGCCTTCTGGCTCTCCTCCTCCTGCTTGAGCTTGAGGTCGCCGGCGTCCCACCCCTTCTGGTTGGCAGATCCGGCAACCTTGTTCTTCTCGGCCTCCTGCTGGAGGGCGAGCGCGTTGACCTTGGCCTCGATTCGCTCGTCGTGCGAGCGGAGGGCCTGGAGGATGCTCCAGACGTTCGCGAACACCTTGCTGTCGTCGAGCGCCTCCTCCGGCGTCATGCCGGCGGGGACGAAAATGGGCAGGATGATATAGCCGAAGTCCTTGCCCTCGGCGCGCCTCATGACGCGGCCGACGGCCTGGACGACGTCCACCGTCGAGTTCTTGGCATTGAAGAAGATGACGGCGTCGAGGTTGGGCACGTCGATGCCCTCGGCGAGGCAGCACGCGTTGGTGAGGATGCGGCACTCGTCCTCGGCGACGTCCCCTCCGAGCCAGGTGATGTTTCTCGTGCGTTGGTCGGACGGCATGTTGCCGTCGACATGGCGCAGCTCGCACTTGAGCGGGAGCTCCTCGTGCTCGTCTTCGGCAAACTTCTCGACGATTTGCGAGAAGGCCTCCGTGATGGTCTTCGATGCATTGATGGTCGAGCAGAAGCCGACGGCGCGGTGCAGCGGCTTGCAGTCGGTCACCATGGTCTCGACGTCATCGACGACGAGCATGCCACCGAGGCCGGTCGCGTCGTCGGGCGCGCCCTCGCCGTGATCGACGAGGCCCTTCCAGCAGCCGATAATCTTGCCGATGTCCGAGGGTTCCAGGCTCATTGCGTTGACGCCCTGGTCGCTCTCCAGGGAGGGCAGGCGGTCCCCGATGGCATCCTCCTGGACGGTGAGGACGACGACCTTGTAGTCGGTGAGCAGCTTCTGCTCCACGGCCTCGCCGAACTTGATCTGGTAGGCGGTGGGGCCGTAGATGGACTCGTCGTCCATGGAGGCGATGGTGTAGTCCTCCTCGGCGCCTTTGCGTTTGGCGGTCTCGCCGTAGATGCGCGGGGTCGCCGTCATGTACAGGCGCTTCTTGGCGGCAACGTTCTCGTTGAAGTGGATCTTCATGAAGGCCGAAGCCTCATTCTTGGAGACGCCGGGGAGGGCGTTGCCGGTCGTGCGGTGGGCCTCGTCGCACACGACGACATCGAACTCGGGCATGCCGAGCGCCTGCGCGTCATGGATGACGCCGATAGATTGATAGGTCGAGAAAATGACGACCAGCCCGTCGGGGTTCGAGCGTCTGCAACGCTTGAACGAGCGGTACAGGCTCTCGGGATTCGTCGTTGCGGGATACTCGAATGAATCGAGCGTCATCGGGATGACGTCGTCCTTGCGCGACGCCTTCGAGTCCGAGCAGACGACGAGCGAGGACATGGGCACGCGGCTCTGGCCCATCCACTCGCGCATGGACTGTCCGACGAGGGAGATCGACGGCGCGCAGAAGAGAATCGTGCCGGCGGCGGGGCCGATCCAGTCCTCGACGAGGCGAAGTGACATGAGCGTCTTTCCCGTGCCGCACGCCATGATCGCCTTGCAACGGTCGAACTCCGCCCACTTCTCCTCGATCGCCGCGACCGCACGCTCCTGATGAGGGCGGAGGTCGTAGGTCACCCGCTCGCCGGCGGGAACACCTTCGATAAACGGGGCCCAGTCGATATTGGAGGCCGCCATCTTGGCGGTATCGATGTACATGGACCCGCTGGCGTCGATTTGCTTCTGGAGGTTCTTTCCCGGACCCTTCGCCGTCGTCATGACCATCAGGGAGTCGACGCCGTCGATAAATGCCGCATGGGCGAAGAACGAATCGCAGATGCCCTTGGGAAGGTCCTTCTCGCCGTCATAGCACTTGCATTGGATCGCCCACCATTCCCCCGCCTCGGCGGTCTGGGCCATGAGGTCGATTCCGTTGTCTTGGGTGTCGTGGACGGGACAATCGTCCCATTCGAGTGCCTGGGCTATCGTCCCGACACGGGAGAAGAACAATGCGTAGAAGGGGTCGTTCTTGAGATAATAAACGCAGGCCGCCTCATACTTGTCGCCCTTCTCCTTGGTCGTTGCCGACCCGTTGACGATAGGGTCAAGGGCATCGTAGACGGTCTTCATATAGCGACTCCTTCGTTACAGCTCAGATGTCATCATTTTAGATAAAGTCATTTATCGGTTAATGCTCATTTGAAAGCGAATCGGCGAAGAGAAATACAGTATTAGCAACCTCTTGTCAAAAAGCCCAGCATAGCCGGGCTCAACTATATTCGAATGTCGATGATGATCATTACGCAGTCGTGCAAACCGTTTTCTTTAAACAGTCAAACAGCTTGTCGACTTCTTCCGCTTTAGCGCCGAGACGCAGATAGTAGCTACGCAGCTCCTTTCCTGAATAAATCGACGACAGAATGGTCGCAAGTTTATTTAGACGACGCTCGTCGAGAAGCTCGTACAGCATGCTGACTTCTGTCTTGTCCCTCGAATAACCCAGATACGACACTAGCAGGTTCTGAACCGAGCGATACTTATCCAAAGTCCTGTCTTTGTTGTTCGAGCCGTACAAATCAGCGCTATTCCAGGCTGACACCATTTGTTTCGCCGAAGCGAACTCGAACTCAGATCCCGTTGCAATCGCCTTCAACGTCGCTTCAACTGCAGCTTCATCTTGATCCTTGCCGGTAACCCAGAGCCATTTCCCCTTCACGAACCAATCGTCATCAATTGCTTCTTGGCTCCTCGCTATCTTCTCAAGTCTTTTAGAGCTCTCCTCTTCAATCAGTTTCGGAGTATTCCTCACCCCCACGCCCCGTCCCTCATTCCTCGAGCCCTCTTTCTTGCAGAGCAACAACCACTCTTCAGGGGTGACAGTCGTCTTGATATGGATGATGGGGGTGGGGGCATTGGCACCATCCATGGAGTCCATCTTGTACGCTGAGCCAGTATTATCGACAAGCGCAGGACCGTTGGCGGTACGCTCGGCAGCGCCACACGCGTCGGCGACGTGCGCGGCGACGCCGCGCGTACCGCCAACGGGTAACGCGGCGTCGAGCAGTGAGGCTACGGTCTTAGCGGTCATTGTTATCGCACTCCAGACCGGCAAGGTATGTGATCAGGTCAGCTTTGTCGACGCGCCAGGCCCGACCGATCTTGATTCCACCCGCTGCTTTTAGAATCTCAATTGAAGTCGTCTTACAAACGTTCATGAGCATTGCGATATCACGCGCTGTGACACAAGCATACGGAATCTTGTTCAAAGCTCGACACCATTCCTTACGCATCACAGTGCTCATTTGATTCGCGTTTATATCGTTCATCTGAACTCCTTTCGTTCGTGTGGTTTACGTAGTTCACACTACTTGACCTGCGACATGGCGCTAACTATTATTTTTAGCAGAATGGAGTTTAACGGGCTTTGAGCAGCTAGAGGAGCACTTATGAGTACAGGAAAAATTAAAGTTCCCACCACTAACGACGACTTAATCCCTTGGACATTGCCAATTGCCCGACTGATTTGCGTCAATTTCGACGGCTCAGAGCGTCCGGCGTTCCTTTGCAAAGCCGGAGCCAAGGCATACGGTCTTCCAGACGGCTTTGCAACGGGTGCCCTACTCAATTTAGATACGAGTGACTTCGGTGAAGTCAAACGTTTCATCGAAGCCTACGGTCTCCCCGTTTCACCCTACGCCGGAGAGTTTGAGCGGGTTGAAAAACGATATATCTCTAACGATGAGTTCTCTGACAATCCGATAGGTGACGGCTTTGAAAAATGGCAAGACGCACTAGACGGTTCACAAAGAAGTGTCGAAATCAGAGACGCCTTTGATTTATCGTTGTTTAATCACTACAAAGGACGCGACGGTTCAGCTGGTACAGAAGCGGCAAACCTGATTCAGGGTATAAGGAAGAATAACGAGCAAGTCATTCTGATGGATGACCTGCTTTCTACCATATCTATCATGCAAGTCGCAGCGCTTCTCTTCGCGTGTAAATCTGCGTTTGGGCCAAAGGCTTATGACATGACAATTAAGCTGCTGACCAAATTGCCTAATAACAAGAGCGTCATGAAACACTTCGGCCAGCTTTCCGTCGCTTGTCAGTTGCCCGTAGAAATCAATTCAAAGATTAATGAGCACGATTTACAACCGAATGTCATCGCTACAAGAATTGTCGCCTCTCGTTACTTGGAATCGCTCGAAGCGCCCCTCGCCGCCTTTCTGGATCTCGCTCTGCATCCTTATCCCGAAAATCACCGCATCATCCTTAATCGCACTCTTCTAAAACTGGCAAAAATAGACCTGGAACCTGAAAAACAATTTGCGGGGAGTCTTACCAGGGCATTTACTGCGCAGCTTCTGGAATATCTTCAGAGCAATCAAGCCTGGCGTTCTTGTGAACTCTGCAAACGTCCCTACAAGATCCGTCAGCAAACGATGCACGCACTTACAAGCCCAGAGGCCGCGAAGAAGGAGCAGTCAAAACCGAGGAGGACGACTAAGAAACAGAAATCATATTGCACAAAAGCGCATGAGGAACATGCGCGTCGCATGGTTCAAGCAGAGAGACAAGCTATGCGCCGGATGGATCGGAAAGCACGGGGTTTCGATTCCGAATAACATCGACAAGACGTTCTAAACGTGACGAGATTGTGAATACGCATTTCAATTTTGAAGAGTTAAAACCCGTTTTATTGCACACGCCGTTGCACAGCCTGTTGCACACAGCATCCTAAAAACAAGAACGCAGACCAGAGAAAACAAGCTCTGACCTGCGCTTTTGTTAATGGAGCCAGTGACAGGAATCGAACCTGCAACCCACTGATTACAAATCAGTTGCGCTACCGTTGCGCCACACTGGCACACTTGGCGCTTTCACGCGAAGCCAGTTAAGAATAAAGGAATTGCGGACGGGGCGCAACAGGCCGCACGGCGTTATACAAATATGCAAAATCCAGCAACAACGCGTACCAGGCCCGTTCATTTCTGTCAGTGCGCCCTCAATCTTAAAACCATTCGCCAGAACGAATAGTTTTAATTACAATTGCTATATATAAAACTATTCGTTCTGGCGAAGGGTTTCGCGATGCTTACTACCAAAGAAGCCGCCGAGCTGCTCGGCATCACTCCGCGCAGGGTGCAGGAGCTCATAAAAAACGGAGCACTTGATGCCCGCAAGGCTTCTGGTGTATGGCTCATCGACAAAGACAGCGTCGACACGCGACTCCGCTCTGTGACCAAAACGGGGGGACGTCCCCGCCGCGGCCACGGTAAGAGCGAGATCGCGTTCACCCTCATGAACCGCACGTACGAAGTCGCTCAGCTGGTCTACAGCACATCGCGAAAAGACTTTACCCACATCGGTGCCGACATCGATTACGCCCACGCCCCTATTGGAGTATTTGGCCCTAATAGCCCCATATCGCTCGACTCCTTCCGCATCTGGTGGCGCGGCCGCGGTATCCCGCTCGCACGCATTGGGCTAGCCTCCCTGCTTGCAGAAGCCGCAGTCGATGTTCCCGATGAACTCGTCCAGCGAAATCTCGGCCTCTCCTTATCCGACCAGTATTGGATTAGGCCCCAAGGTTCCGGTCTCACCTGGGAGGATATCAACTTCTTCAATAACGCCTTTGATGACGTCTCACTGTCCATTGCACCCTTTGCCCCAGAGGGAAAAGCGGCTGCCGCAAAGCCCGATAACACCTCGGACGGCAATCTTCAAAAGTACTGGACGTGCGAGGGCGAACGTCGAATTCTGCATAAGGCAGGAGCGCACCTGGACCAGGAACCTTATAACGAGCTGGTGGCGACCGCGCTCCACCGTCGCATTCTAAACGCCTGCGATTATGTGCCTTACTCGCTCGAGGGCACGGGCACTTCCGCCCTGAGCACATGCGATGTCTTCTTAACTGATGAAGAAGAGTATGTCCCTGCATTCTATGTAAACCAGCACGCAAACGCAGATGAACGGCTAACCGACTACGAGCGATATGTAGCAAACTGCGAGGAGCTCGGGGTGACAGGCGTCAAGGATGCCCTT
>JAUUSS010000136.1 GCA_030841765.1 Collinsella aerofaciens
CGTACATGTACGGATGAATGTGGGAGGTGTTCGGATGAAGTCGATAATCAAGGACTAAAAAGTCGTTTGTCTAACATTGATCACTCTCGTCTGCTGCTCCATAATTGCCTAATAGATATACAATCCATATGCTGATGAGTGATGTGTCGTTTTATCTGATGCGACATGTTAAACGATTTTTTGGGCATGCTGTTTATTTTGGGAACTGTGGCTCTAGGTCGATTGTGCCTGGATATTCAAAGGTTTATCTGATTACATAGGAAGAGTGAAATGATGAGAAATCGGCATTTGAGTTTATTCAGCGCGATTTGTCTTGTATCAATTTGTTTCACCCCTCTTATATGGCCTACGACCGCATTTTCATTATCTTATGATTATGCAGTTGAAGGCGCTGATGGATCTTTGGTTCAAGCGGGCCTGGAGGCATTTGGGACACTGGGCGGCGACCGCTTGACTTCGGATTCCGTTAATTTAAAAGCGTCTATTGATTTTTCGACATATGAATATACCGGCGCCGCGATTACTCCTGAGGTTTCTGTTTTTGCCGTCGATGGGTCTGTGCTAGTAAACGGTATCAATTACGAAGTCTTGTATTCAAATAATGTTGCCCCTGGCTGTGCCGCTATAAGTGTGAATGGGCTAGGGGATTACTCCGGTATTTCAGCCCAGTTGTCATTTCGAATTGTTCGTTCCTCCGATAATAGCATCGCTCTTCCTGGTTCTTGGGCCTACCAAAATGGTAAATGGTGGTGGAGATATGAGGACGGTGGCTGGCCGTCAAACTGTTTTCTGACTATTGGGGGAGCGGAATATTATTTTGATTCCGAAGGCTACGCAGCTACTGGCTGGAGATATCTGAGTGATGGATGGCACTTATTCTCTGGGTCCTGTGCGCATTTGAAGGGATGGGCTGCCAGCGGTAGTCATTGGTTCTACCTTGACGAAACATCAGGTTTAATGAAGACCGGCTGGGTTTTAGTCAATCATAACTGGTACTATTTGGACCTTTCGGGCGCTATGCAGACTGGCTGGCTGTTCCTTGACAATACTTGGTATTGGCTTGAACCTTCTGGATTAATGGCTACGGGCTTTAAACTTGTTAACGGTGCGTTGTATCATTTTTCTCAATCTGGATCCATGAGCACTGGTTGGTTTGTTGACGATGGGACATGGTATTGTGCCAATGCCACTGGAGCGATTCGCGCTGGATGGTTTTACTATGGCTCTAACTGGTATTGGCTTGATCCTAACAATAATGGTGCCATGCTCCTAGGTTTTCAAACTGTGAATGGCTCTATTTATTATTTGGATCCCGATAGCGGTGGTGCATTAGAGTGCAACGCCTGGATCTTCTCGCAAGATGGAAGCGCATATTATGCGTGCGGCAGTGGAGCAATTGTGTTAACGGGTGTCAAGGACAGCGTGGGCGCGATTAAGCTCAACGACGCCGAAGGAAAGCCCATGGTAGGCTGGTATTGGTCTTCCGCTGCTCAGACGTGGTTTTACACAGATTCAGACGGGGTGCTGCAGCACGGTTGGCAATTAATTGGCGAGAGGTGGTATCACCTCGACAACGAATCTGGCGTTATGAATACAGGCTGGTTCCGCGATGCTGACAGGCTATGGTATTACCTTATGTCGTCAGGTCAAATGGCAACCGGCTGGAACAGTATCGATAATGGCGAGTATTTCTTTAATGCAGCTGGTGCTTGGGTAGAGCCCGAACGTTCTGCCCACACTTCCTCTCAGTCTCAAATTGTTGGCCGCTGCTACAACGTTCCTTCTCCTGGAGTGGGGTTGTGCTCGGAGTGGGTTAGCGAGGTTTTTTATCCCGTGCTAGGGTCTTATCCCAACGGTGACGCATGCGACATGTTTTGGAATTGGTGTCACAGTCGAGATATATCGCAGCTTAAGGTTGGAATGATAGTTGCGGTCCCTACTCATACGCATACAAATGCGGGGGCTCGCTGGGGACACATTGCTATTTACGTCGGTAACGGTATGGTTATGGATAACATCGGCTACATCAGGACGACATCACTGGCCTGGTGGCTGAACTACTACCACACTACCGCTACGCCTCAGTGGGGCTGGGTTTTAAATACGCCTTTGGAATAAGATGCTCTCTGACTGTCGAGTGAAGGACAACTTATCACAATAGGGGAATCGAGGGTTAATCCTCGATTCCCCTATCTAGCCTAGACACATGCTAATTTGCCTAGATTGAATAAGAAAAGAAATGCAAACTTCTTATAAATGATAATAACGATTCGCGGGTTCCCCGACGGTGAAGTTTGGATTCATATAAGGATCGCCTTTGACGTAATACTTAGCCCATCGATAATTCATGTACGCGACCTCTTTGTGGAAGCGAATCTGCTTCTCCGTATTGTTTTCAACGCCTCTAGAAATCGACTCGTAGTGATAGAGCTCGACTTCGGGTGTGTATACAATTAGGTCGTTGATCTCGCGTAGCTTTAAGCAAAAGTCAACGTCATTAAATGCAACTTGAAGCTCTTCCGTGAAACCTCCGACTTTCTCATATTCATCACGCTTGGTCATTATGCAAGCTGCGGTGACGGCGCTGAAGTCTTGTTGTGCATCGTTGAGTGCAAAGTAGCCCCAGTTATCCCTTGGCATGCTTTGGCAAAGATGTCCTGCCACGCCACCAGTGACGCATAAGCCCGCGTGCTGGATGGTGTTGTCGGGATAGTAGAGTTTTGCACCAACTGCGCCAACATCCTCACGTGCGCAGATGCCAAGCATAGTCTCAATCCAATTGGGCGTAATTACCTCAGTATCGTTATTCAACAGCAAGAGATAGTCGCCCTTGGCGTGAGCAACGCCAAAGTTCATGAGCTTGGAGAAATTGAATTCGTGCTTCCAAGTTACAAGACGAACGATGTCAGGATATTTTGCTTGCAACTTATCGTAATAATCGAACGTCTCCTTTTCTGTGCTGTTGTTTTCGATTATGACAAGCTCGAAATTGTCGTACGTTGATTTCTCAACAATTGACTTAATGCAGTTGTCCAGAATGTTGGCGTGGTCTTTAGTTGGAATGATAATTGACACGAGTGGATGGGAATCTGGCACAGCGTAGGTTACTTTATATGTAAAGGGACGACGCGCTTGTTCGACCTTCGCATTGAGCCCAAGCCTGTCCAAATGACTCTGGACCGCTTTGATACCTGCGATAGTGGCATACGGCTTGCTATCGGCATTTGCTGCGGTGGAGGTCTCGCTTAGGCGCCAGTGATATAGAACCTTTGGAACATGATGAACTTTCCTTGCCTTTTCCACGGCGCGGAGAGTCAGATTATGATCCTGCGCTCCATCGAACTCTTTCGTGTTCGGTTCTAGAGTGTCAAGCAGAGACTTACGGATGGTAAGCATATGGCAGATATAGTTATTGTTTCTGAGCAGATCGATATTGAAATCCGGCTTAAAGAACGGCTGCGCTAGCTTTCCATCAGGCATGAGTTTATCTTCATCACAATATAGAAGATCGACGTCATCATTGTTTTCAATTGCCTCGGCATATGAGAACAACAAGTCCGGTTCAAGAATATCGTCATGGTCAAAGAAGCTAACGAAATCACCCGAAGCGATGGCAACGCCGGCGTTTGTATTTTCGGAAATGCCCTTATTCTCGGTAAGGTTAATTGATTTAATTCTGTTGTCGTGGGCCGTCTCCTGCTCAACGTGAACCTTTAGTTCCTGATTGTCAGGACTTGCATTAACTAGGATGAGCTCCCAGTTTGCATAAGACTGGTTTTTTACGGATTCGGTCATATCGTTAAAGAACGAAATGGGTGTGTTGTATAGAGGGACAATAATGCTGAACTTCGGAGCACTGTTGAAGACGATTTTTCTCTGCTTCTCCAGAGCGCCGATGGTTGCCTTATGCTCCGTGAACCATTCGGGGTATTCAGGGTCAAACTGCGCATGGGTAAAGAGGAAGTTGGTCTCCTCAAGAAGCAAGCCTAATTTATCAGGCGTTAAGCAGTCAAATGCACTGAATGATGGGTGATTTTGATCGTCAATAACAAAGTAGTAACGATCGAACGCCTTTGGCATTCGAATTGAGAGCTGCGTTTCAAGCTGCTTTTTCTCAGACGTAAATCCAACGCTTGTTACATTCGAACCGAAATTGACGATGCTCAAATTAACTTCATTAAGGGTTCGATCGAAACAACGAAGTTTGATTTGCGAGTCGCTACGATAAGGAGTTCTCACCGTGCACCTAAGGATATAGTCGCTTGAATCTTCGATGCACTGCCAGAAATCAATCGTTGCCATGTCAAACTCTGAAACGTCATCGTAGTTTCGGAGTTTGCTGCACATGTCAGGTTTAATTTTGTAGTTAAGGCGCGACTCCCATTTGATGTTCTTGCAATTTAGCGAAAGGGAGTCGCTGCTCAGGGTGCGACCGTCTTGGCCGATTTCGCTAAACTCAATTTTGATGGTGCGAGCATCGGGATCGGGGACTACAAGGACGTATGAGTTCGAGTCACAACTATTGTCCCGGAATTTTAGGAGGGATAAAGGTGAGCGGCGGTTATCGTCTGTAGCCGCCTGGGCTGTTACGCTGGAGCCTTTATGGATGCCTTCAATCTTAAGCTGCTGGTAGATTTTCCAGTTTCCTCTGCATACTCCGGTTGTTTCGACTCGCATTGTTTGCCTTTCGTTTGTTGAACACTGCTCATTGTACTTTTTCATTTGTTGCCTCGCTAGAAATGCAGAAAGAGTTGCGTGTTTCTGCTGTCCGATTTAAATAAGAAGACGGGGAGGTTGCTGCCGGTGCGTATAATTTAATTAACTATGCATCTGTAATCAGCCGTTTTAGCGAGGGCGGCGCGCGGGCTGCTCAGGCGATTGATGCCGCCGGCGGGCTGGCGCCCGAGGCA
>JAUUSS010000009.1 GCA_030841765.1 Collinsella aerofaciens
TTGCCGCGCCCCGCAGTGCCCGCTTCCCCCGAGGACAATTATCAGTGCAGGTAGACGGCTTGCGTATTTTCGGAAAACCGGGGGATGGTCGACCCATACGGGTTAAACGTAGTAGATAGGTCATTTTCGTGGCACGGCCCAAAACAGTCTTTTGGGACGGGTGGTATCCTTGGTAGTTCTGTGCTGCAAACGCACCTTTACCGCAAGGAGTTTCATGGATCTTATCGCCCAGCTCGCCCGCGAGCTCAACCTTAAGGCCGCCAACGTCGAGGCGGCCGTCAAGCTCATCGACGAGGGCAACACCATCCCCTTTATCTCGCGCTACCGCAAGGAAGCCACGGGCGGCATGGACGACGTCGCCCTGCGCGCACTCGACGAGCGCCTGTCCTACCTGCGCAATCTTGAGCAGCGTAAAGAGGACGTCGTTCTGCTCATCGACGCCCAGGGCAAACTCACGCCCGAACTCGAGCAGCAGATTCGAGAGGCCACGCAGCTCCAGCGTGTCGAGGACCTCTACAAGCCCTACCGCAAAAAGCGCATGACCCGCGCACAGAAGGCCCGCGAGGCAGGCCTGGAGCCGCTTGCCAACATGATCATCATGCAGGCCTCGGCCAAGGGCAGCGCGCTCGACACCGCCGCGGCCTACGTCAACGAGGAAGCCGGCTTCGACACGCCCGAGAAGGCGCTCGCCGGCGCGGCGGACATCGTGGCTGAGACGGTGGCCGAAGACCCCGAGAACGTCGCCGACCTGCGCGCCTTTACGCAAAACACCGCCGACATCGTCGTCGAGGCCACCGACCCCGCCGAAAAGACTCCCTACGAGCCCTACTACAACTATGATGAGCCGCTGCGCCGTATACCCAACCACCGCGTGCTGGCTATCGACCGCGGCGAGCGCGAGGGCAAGCTCCGCGTGCGCGTGAACGTCGACGGCGCTGCCGCCACAGCGCGCCTCAGCAGCCGTTGGCCCCGACGCCAGGGCGTCTTCGCGCCCATCTTCGATGCCGCCATCGCTGACGGTTACAAGCGCCTCATGGCCCCCTCGCTGGAGCGCGAGGCCCGCGCCAAACTCACCGTTCGCGCTCAGACCGAGGCCATCAACGTCTTTGCCAAGAATCTCGAGGGCCTGCTCTCGGCGCGCCCTGTGCGCGGCGCCCGCGTGCTCGCGCTCGATCCGGGCTACCGCACCGGCTGCAAGGTCGCCGTCATGGACGAGACCGGCAAGCTACTCGACCACGGCGTGGTCTACCCCACCAAGCCGCGCCACGACGTCGCCGGCACCAAGCGCGAGCTCGCCCGCCTCGTCAAAAAGGACGGCGTCAACACCATCGTCATCGGCAACGGCACCGCCAGCCGCGAGACCGAGGAAGTCGTCTCGGAGTTCATTGCCGAGCAGGCGCCTGGGCTGCGATACACCATTGTTAACGAGGCCGGCGCGTCGGTGTACTCCGCCTCCGAGCTCGCGAGCCAGGAGTATCCCGACCTGGACGTCACCGTGCGCGGCGCCATGAGCCTGGGCCGCCGCCTGCAGGACCCACTGGCAGAGCTCGTCAAGATTCCGCCCCAGTCCATCGGCGTGGGCCAGTACCAGCACGACCTTGACCAGGCCGAGCTCTCGCGCACCCTGGGCCACGTGGTGGAGGACGTCGTCAACCGCGTGGGCGTCGACGTCAACACCGCGAGCGCGAGCCTGCTGGGATACGTTTCGGGCATCACGCCGAGCGTGGCCAAGAATATCGTGGCCTACCGCGAGGAAAACGGCGCCTTTACCGATCGCCGTCAGCTTAAGAAGGTCCCCAAGCTGGGGCCCAAGGCATATCTCAACGCCGCGGGCTTCCTGCGCATCAGCGGCGGCAAGAACCCGCTCGACGCGACGAGCGTCCACCCCGAGAGCTACGAGGTGGCCACGTCCGTCCTGGAACGCGCCGGCGTTAAAGCCAGCGAGCTCAGCCGCGGCGGCGTGCCCGACATTGAGCGCCGTCTGGGCAGCATCTCGGCACTGGCAAGCGACCTGGACTGCGGCACCCTCACGCTCATCGACATCGTCAATGAGCTCAAGAAGCCCGGGCGCGACCCGCGCGACGACGCGCCCGAGGTGGTCTTTAGCCGCTCGGCGCTTTCCATCGACGACCTGGAACCCGGCATGGAGCTCAAGGGCACGGTGCGCAACGTCGTCGACTTTGGCGCGTTCGTCGACGTCGGCGTGCACCAGGACGGCCTCGTACACATCTCCAAGCTGGCCAACCGCTTTGTCAAGCACCCGAGCGACGTGGTACGCGTCGGCGACACGGTAAAGGTGTGGGTAGAGAAGGTCGACCGCGACCGCAAAAAGATCTCCCTGACCATGGTGCAGGGGAAGTAAACCGCCAAAGCAAGGGTCCCCCCGGTAGCGACGTGCAAAATCGCGAGTATTCTGCAAATTCCGCCGTTCCGGATGCCCCTCAGAGGCGAAAAAGCAAAAACAGCCCCCGTTTTAGCGTCGTCAGAGCCAAAACGGGGGCTGTTCCGTGCTTTATCTAGCTGGTAAAAGCCTTTACCTTGCTGAATACTCTCAATTTTGCACGGCGCAGGCGGGGGCACCTTTGCCCACGGCAGGATATGGAAACCAATCACCAACCTACTGGCAAGTTCGTGTCGGCAGCCCCGGCCTTTCCTTTGCCTGGCGCGACCCTCGCGAAGCGAGTGAGCGATAGAGGAAAGGAAAGGCCGGGGCGAACAACCCTCGGAGCAGCCAGTGCTCACGTTACGGCAGGATATGGAAACCGAGTGCCGCGATATCTTTGGCAAAGCCGCGGACGGTGTCGAGCGAGACCTCGTACGGGTCGCGACCGATGTTCTTGCGCTTGGCCAGGATGCTGTTGGGCACCGTGATGATCTGGCAACCGCAGGCCTCGGCCTGGTAAATGTTGATAAGCTCACGCGTGGACGCCCACAGGACCTCGCAGTTGGGCTTAGCGGCGGCCTTCTTGACCGACTCCGTCACAAACGGAATGGGGTCGACGCCGGTGTCGGCGATACGGCCGGCAAAGAGCGAGATGATGGACGGCGTCTCGGCGTCAACGGCCTCGACCATCTCGTCGACCTGCTCGGGCGTAAAGATAGTGGTGACGTTGACCTTGATGCCATCGGCCGAAAGCTTGCGGACCAGCTCGGCGGTGGACTCGCCCTTGGTGGTCACGCACGGAATCTTGACGTAGACGTTGTCGGCCCAGGTAGCGATCTCGCGGGCCTCGACCTCCATGGTCTCGACGTCATCGGCAAAGACCTCAAACGAGACGGACACATCGGTGATGTGAGCCAGAACCTCCTTGGCAAACGCGCGGTAATCCGTCACGCCACCCTTCTTCATAAGGGACGGGTTGGTCGTGAAACCCTGAACGTTGCCGTTCTCGTACATGTCGAGCATGCCCTCGAGGTTTGCACCGTCAGCGAACACCTTGATTGCCATCTGCCTGATTCCTTTCGTTAGCATACGGCCGATAAACTGCTAAACACTTTACCTATGTTTATCAAGGCGTGAGCTGCGGGTTTTTATCTTCTCGGCGAACGGTATAAACGCTTTAGTGTTTGGTTTGATAAATCGATTGAGCATGCAAAAGCAAAGAGCCGCAGTTTAGGCAAACGTCAGAATGCGGGATTCATTAGATGAGGCCGAAATGCTGCATGGCGGTGACGGTGCCGTCGTGTGCGACATCGTCAGTCACGTAGTCGGCGACCGCTTTGACCTCGGACATGGCGTTGCCCATGGCGACAGCCGTCTCGACGGCAGCGAGCATGCCCAGGTCGTTGCCCGAATCGCCAAAGCCAAAGGTGCGCGCATTTCCCTCGCGGCCCAGATACGCCAGCGCTCGCGCCACGCCCACGCCCTTGTTGATGCCCTTGGGGCTCAGCTCGCGATTCCGACCACCGGTATTGCACAGCTCAAACTCGCGATCGATAAAGCCGTCATCGTTGGCAACGCGAGCCAAACTGGGCACATTGAGGCATACCTTGCCCACGCGCAGACTGCCGTCGACGCGCATTTCCTCGGCGCTGTGCACCACAGAAGTGCCGATCAGAGACGACTGCTCAACACCCGCGGGTTCCAGGGCAAAAGTAGCCACGTTGGTCTCGAAAAAGGCCTCAATCCCTGCCGCGGCCATACGGCGTGCAAGCTCCTCGATAACGTCCTCGCCAAAGCAGTCCTCATGCACCACGCGGCCCTCGACCTCGAGCGTGGCGCCCGCCATGGCAACGACACCCGCGGGGTCGAGCGCACGCAAGCTGTCCGCGATGAGCCACAGGGGGCGACCCGTGCAGATAAACGCCTTGTGCCCCGCGTCGCGCAGACGATGAAACGCCTCGACGACCATCTGCGAGGGGCGAACCGCCGAAAAGTCCTTATCGGTCATATCGTCGGGATCGAACGACGTCAGCGTGCCGTCCACGTCAAAAAAGAGCACGGCGGAATCGGGGCACGCATCAATCATATGGGTTCCTTTCGAGGATAAGGGCAAACGAAGCATCCATCATATAATGAAGCGACGCAACCAGAGAGGTCACCCATGGAATTTTACGCAAGCTGCCCCGAGGGCTTTGAGTCCGCACTCGCCGATGAGCTTAAACGCCTCGGGCTTTCGCATGTTCGCCGGCTGAAGGGCCGCGCTACATTTGAGGGCGAGCTCGAGCAAGGCTACCGAGCATGCCTGTGGTCGCGCCTGGCGAGCCGCGTGTTCGTGGTGCTCGGGCGCTTTGAGGCGCAGAATGCCGATGAACTGTACGATAGCGTTTACGACATCGCCTGGGAGAGCATCATCCGCCCCGGCGCCACCATCGCCATCACAGCCCGCGGCGTGACCGAGCAGCTGCGCAACACGCGCTTCTCGGCCCTGCGCGCCAAAGACGCGCTGTGCGACCGTCTGGCCGAGACCACGGGCCGTCGCGCCGACGTCGATGCTGCCGACCCCGACGTTCACCTGCTGCTTTCGCTGCGCCAGCGCCGCGCGAGCATCAGCCTGGACCTTTCAGGCGACCCGCTGTTCAAACGCCTGCCGCCCGCAGCGACCCGCGCCGGCGAGGGCGCGCACGTGCTGCGCCCCGACTACGCCGCCCTGGTGCTGGCGCAGGTCGGCTGGACCGCACTGTGCGAGCGCGAGCTGACGGCCGATGATTACGAAAACGAAGCGCTGCCTACGCTGATCGACGCCTCGTGCGCCGGCGGCGGTCTGCTGCTGGAGGCCGTGAACATTCTGACCGACCGCGCCCCGGGCGCCGCACGCGAGCGCTGGGGCTTTGAGGGCTGGCAGCTGCACGACGCCGCCCTGTGGGAGCAGCTGCTTGCCGAGGCGCGCGAGCGCGAGACCGCGGCGCGTGAGCGCCAGGCGCGCATCGTCGCCGTGGACATTGACCCCGCCGCCCGCAAGACTGCCGAGCGCATGGTCAAGTGCGCCGGCTACAAGCGTTTTGTCGACTTTTGCGCTGCCAAGCCAGCCACCGTGCTGGACCACGCGGGCGCCGTCGCCGGTGCCGCCGTGGTCGCGGACACCACCGAGACCCCGCTTTCGCTCATGCACGACGCCATGACGCTGGTCGGTGAGCTGCGCCGCGCGCCCGAGCTTTCCGCGGCGCCGGTCGCCGCGCTCACCCGCGATGGATTGCTGGCCCGCGCGCTCCACGCCGAGCCCGAGCGCTCGATCGCCGTCATGCCCAATAACGAGGAGGCAACTATTGAGGTTTGGCCCTCGCTCGACCACGCCGCCGCGGCGTTTGAGGCTTCGACCAGTGCGGATGCCGAGGCCGAGGTTGCGGATGCCAACGAAGTCAACGACAACGCCGCCAACACCCCCATGCCCGAACCTGCCGCCATGCTCGACCTGGGCGACGGCAAGCCGCTGCCCGTGCTCATCCCCGAGTCCGAGCAGTTCGCCAACCGCCTGCGTAAGAATGCCCGTCTGCGTCGCAAGTGGGCCAAGCGCGAGGGCGTGAGCTGCTACCGCGTCTACGATGCCGACCTACCCGACTACTCCGCCGCCATCGATCTGTACGAGGGCTGCCCGCAGACGCCGGGCCGCTGGCTCGTCATCGCCGAGTACGCCGCGCCTAAGACCATCGATCCCGCGCTAGCCCAGGCCCGCATGCTCGACATCTTGGCCATCGCGCCGCGCATCCTGGATGTTCCGGCCGAGCATGTGCACGCCAAGGCCCGCATGCGCTCGCGTGGCGGCTCGCAGTACGGCAAGCAGGGCGCCGGTAAGGGCGCATCAGGCGAGCGCGCCAACATCGCTCGCCGTCGCCTGCCGCTCATCGAAGAGGGCGGACTCACCTTTGCCGTCAACTTTGACGATTATCTGGATGTGGGCATCTTCCTGGATCACCGCGTCACCCGCAACCTGGTGCGCGAGCACGCCAAGCAGGCGCGTCGCTTCCTCAACCTGTTTGCCTATACCGGCACCGCCACCTGCTACGCGGCGGACGGCGGCGTCGAGGAGACCGTGACGGTCGACCTCTCCAACACCTACCTGGACTGGGCCGAGCGCAACATGCGCCAAAACGGCTTTGTGGGACCGCAGCATCATTTTGTGCGCGACGACGTGCTCGCCTGGATTCGCGACCAACGCCAGACGCGCAACCGCTGGGACCTGATCTTTGTCGACCCGCCCACGTTCTCGAACTCGTCCAAGATGGGCCGCCGTACCTGGGATGTCCAACGCGACCATGTTGAGCTTTTGGCCGGCGTATCGCGCCTGCTCGCACAGGGTGGACATGCCATCTTTAGCTGCAACCTGCGTGGCTTCCGTCCCGAGACGCGCAAGCTCGCACGCGCGGGCGTGGTGCTGGAGGACATTACGGCACAGACCATCCCCGAGGACTTCGCGCGCAACCAGAAGGTGCACCACTGCTATATCGTGCGCCGCCTGCCCATCGAGGATGCCATGGCCGAGGTCGGCTTTAGCGCCGAGGAGATTGCAGAGCGAACCGAGGAACTGCGCAATCCCGAGGCCCGCAAGCCCCGTGCGGCAGTACCCGCGCACGCGCAGGCCGGCAACGGCAAGTCGAACTTTGCCGGCAAACCCTCTCCTGCCGGCAAGCTCAAAAAGAAGAAGTTCTACGCCAGCAAGCCCAAGGGCAAATAAAAAAGTTGCGGTGGAATACGGACTGTTTTGCCTGGAATTAGGCAAAGTTAGACCGTATTTCACCGCAACTCATATTGGGACGGTGGTTGGCGATCTAGCCTTGGGTAACTAGGCGGTAGCCAATGCCTACGTGGGTTTGGATGTAGCGCGGATGCGCGGGGTCGGACTCGATCTTCTTGCGCAGCGTGCCCATAAAGACGCGCAGGCTCGCCAGGTCGCTCTTGGTTGCCGTGCCCCAAATCTCGTGCAGGATAGACTGGTGCGTGAGCACCTTGTCGGCGTTATGCGCCAGCAGGCATAGCAGTTTGTACTCGATCGGCGTCAGATGCAGCTCCTCGCCATCCATCGTGGCGATGCCGGCATCAAAATCGATATGCAGCTCACCGGTATCGAACGAGCCCTCGGAGGCAACGCCGCCCGTTTGCGCATACGAAAGGCGCCTGAGTGTCGTACGAATGCGCGCGAGCAGCTCCTCGACCGAAAACGGCTTGGTCAGGTAGTCGTCGGCTCCGGCATCGAGCGCGCGGATCTTGTCCGCGTCCTCGCTGCGCGCCGAAACCACGATGATCGGTATGCCCGACCATGCGCGCACCGACTCCACCACCTTGACGCCGTCCATATCGGGCAGGCCCAGATCGAGTAGCACGATGCTCGGCGCCTGCGACGAGGCAGCGGCAATAGCGGCATGGGCGGTCTCCACGGCCATATGGCGCAAGCCGTGCGCCTCGAGCGCGGCAACGATAAGGTTGCGAACGGCGGGGTCGTCCTCAACGACCAAGATGAGCGGTTTTACGGCAGAGTTCGGCACAGCGTTACTCCTTATCAAACGAAACGTCGGCGACGGGAAGCTCAATCGTAAAGACCGAGCCGTGCGGGTCCGCCGCGGCAACCTCTATGCTACCGCCATGCGCCAATGCAATGGAGCGGCAGAGCGAAAGTCCCAGGCCCACGCTACGGTGGCTGTCGGCCAAACCGTGGTTGGCGGTGTAGAACGACTCAAAGATTCGCTCGCGGTCCTCGGGCGCAATGCCCGGGCCGTCATCGGCCACCGAGCACGCCACGCGTCCATCGTCGACGCCAATCGAAATCACGATATGCGAGCCTGCGGGCGTATAGGTGATGGCATTGTTCACCAGATTGACCACCAGCTGCACCATCAGGCGCGCATCGACGTTAACGAGCGCCGGCTCGTCGCACGGCACCACCTTAAGGTCGTGCTCGCGCACGGCCGGACTTACGTGGCGCAGCGCCTCCTCGACGATATCGTCCATAAGCTCGAGCGTAGTCGACAGATGCATGCCGCCACCCTCGAGTTTGGTGATGGCGAGCAGGTTCTCGACGGTGACGTTGAGCCATTGCGCATCCGAGCGAATGGACAGGAGCAGGCCGCGGCGCGTCTGGGCGTCGAGCACGGCGGTGCCGGTCGAGCCCTGGTCGAGCAGCACATCGGCATTGCCCGAAATACTGGTGAGCGGCGTGCGCAGGTCGTGCGAGATGGAGCGCAGCAGGTTGGCGCGCAGCTGCTCATTTTTGGCAAGCACCGCCGCCTCCTCGCGGGCCTCCATGGCGCGGGCGCGATCGAGTGCCAGCTCGCCTTCGCTCACGATGGCATCGGCAAGTGTCCGCTCCTCGTGCGTCAGCACGTCGGGCTCGGCAACGATAGCCAGCACGCCCACCACCGAGGCAGGGTCGCCCGAGCGCACGAAGCCGTCACCCGTGCGAACCGTCAGGTAGATGCCATAAAACGCCGAGCCGCCATAAGTGGCGTCGAGCGGCATTCCCACATAGGCGGACGCCGAGAGACGCGGCGGCATCTGCGGCGCCAGCTCGTGCACCGGCGCGGCATCGCCCACGGCCGTGTATGTCGCACGCGGCAGCAGGTCATCATCGTCGGCATCGGCGCTGTACCATACGACCGGACAGCCCGAAAGACGCGCCAGCTGCGTTGCCATGGCATGGACAATCTGCTGCTGATCGGCGCACCGCTGCAGCATGCGTTTGGTCTCGAGCACCATATGCGTGCGACGGTCGCTGGCGGCAGCCTGTGCCAAGGCGCGGCGCAGGGCCAACGCAATCGAGCTCGACACAAGCGAGACCACAAACATGATGAAGAACATGCCGGGATAGGCGCGGTCGATAAACGACAGCGAGTAGCGCGGATCGACAAACAAGAAGTTGTAGAGCGCCGCGGCGGCAGCCGCACTCAACAGGCAATACAGGCGGCTCCAGGTGAAAAAGGCACACAGCTGCACGGCAAGCACATAGACGATCATGATGCTCGGCGCGAGACCCGGATGGTCGAGCAGCGCGCCCACAATCGTCGCCGCGACCAGCAGCCCCGCCGATACGCAGGCGTCATACAGAGGAGTGCGGCGCGTCAGCGTTGTGCGCCGCCACCAAAAGCTATCGGCAATATCGCCGTCCGTACGGACGTCCATCAGCGCCCCGCCCCTCTCTCATAAACAAAAACCACCACAAAGGGGACAGGCACCTTTGTGGTGGTTTCCCTTGTGGTGGTTCCAAGTGTAAAGCCTTCTACGACCGGCAGTCGCTAGACAAACAGCACGTGCGCGAGCAGGGCACACACGCACACCGCTCCAAATACCAGTGCCACGATCGAAATTACGCGATCGGCCATGTCCATGTTGGCACGGTTCGTCAAAAACCGATCTTCGGCGGCGTCGGCGCGTGCCTCACGCACCATCTCGGCAACCACCTCGTGGCCATCAAGCATCTTTGCATCCATGTTTGCCTCCCCGGTCTCAACCTTGTCCATCGAAAACCAACTCCATGCAACCTGTCGGCGCCTACGGGCGCTCGTTGGGGGCCAGGCGATGCATCTTGTTCACGGCCTTGAACTTGGTGAACAGCGGCACGTACTCAAAGCTCACGTTGGAGTTCTCCAGGCCATACCAGCGTGCAGGCGTGCCGGCGGCGCGGCGGATGATGTACTTGAGCGTGATGGCCGTACGCTCGCTCGGCTCCACATCGCTTTCGGGCGCCAGAAGCTTACGAATCAGGATGAACTTGAACGTGCCGATGTTACCCGGATCCCTGTAGACCGAGTAGTCATGCGTCTGCGGCGGCAGCTCGCCGGTGGCAGCCAGGTCCTGAACAACCTGACGCAGGTAGGCATTAACGCGCTGGTTGATCTTGTAGCCCAGGTACAGATGCACGCGGAACACGTAGTCGGTGCCGAACGTCTCGACCGAATAGGCAAAGGTGTGCGGTTCGTCCATGGTCTCGACATTCACAAACCACCAGGCGCGGGCGCGCTTGGGATGCTTGTCCAAAATCGAATAGACGATATCGCGGTCGATGTAGTCGGTATGGGTGTCCTTGGTCAGGTACACGATGTTGTCACTCATACGCTCGTAACGGTCGTCGTCGCGCAGGCGCTTGAGCTGCGGCAGGTAGCTGCGCAGCGGCAGCAGCGTAAACTGGCGCTGCTCGACCGCCGTGCCGTTGTACCAGCACACCATAATGCCCATGATGAGCATGGCCATCAAAATGGTGAAATAGCCACCGTGGAAGAACTTGGTAAGCGAGCTCACAAAGAAGAAGCCCTCGAGCATGAGGAAGAACGCAACGAAGATATACGGGGCAATCTTAAGGCCGCGATCAACATGCAAGTAGAAGAAGAGCAGCAGCGTCGTGCACATCATGGTCAGGGTAATCGCCAAGCCGTAGGCGGCCTCCATGTGCGCCGAGCTCTGGAACAGCAGCACCACGATGACGCAGCCCACAAGCATGACGTTGTTGACCATGGGAATATAGAGCTGGCCCTTGGTCTCGGCAGGATAGAAGACCTGCATGTGCGGCATGAGGTCCAGGCGACTGGCCTCGGACACCAACGAGAATGCGCCGGTGATGAGCGCCTGCGAGGCAATGATGGCCGCGACGGTGGAAAGGCCGACGGCAAAGGGACGCAGGCCCGGGGCGAGCATCTGGTAGAACGGGTTGAGGTCGGCAATGCCCATGAGCTCGGGGTTGGCAGCGTTGTTCATAAGCCAAGCGCCCTGGCCCATATAGGACAGCAGCAAGCAGCACTTAACGAACGGCCAGGTTGCGTAGATGTTGCCGCGGCCCACGTGGCCCATGTCGGAATAGAGCGCCTCGGCACCGGTAGTGGCAAGGAAGCAGCTGCCCAGAATCATGATGCCTGCATGGTTGTTGGGGCTCAACAAAAAGCCGATGCCGCGCAGCGGGTTGA
This sequence comes from Collinsella aerofaciens, assembly GCA_030841765.1. Taxonomy (GTDB): domain Bacteria; phylum Actinomycetota; class Coriobacteriia; order Coriobacteriales; family Coriobacteriaceae; genus Collinsella; species Collinsella aerofaciens_AV. The sequence continues at coordinate 11,326 of JAUUSS010000009.1, forward strand.
GGCACAGCAGCACCGCGGGGTGCTGGAAGACAAAGAACAGACCCGTACCGCCCAGGAACAGAAACCACAGCGTCATGATGGGGCCAAAGGCACGGCCGATCTTGGCCGTGCCGATGCGCTGCACCAAGAAGAGCACAATGATGATGGCAAGCGTGATGGCCACGACGCGGCCCTGATCGTCGCCCAGCACGGCATGGACTGCCGGGATGGTGCGCAGGCCCTCGATGGCCGTGGTAACGGTAACGGCAGGTGTCAGGATGCCGTCGGCGAGCAGCGCGGCGCCACCCAGCATGGCGGGGATGATGAGCCACTTGCCGCAACGCTTGACCAGGCTGTACAGGGCAAAGATACCGCCCTCGCCGTGGTTGTCGGCGCGCAGCGAGATCAGCACGTACTTGACGGTCGTCAGCAGCGTGACCGTCCACACGACAAGGGAGAGCGCGCCGAGCACGAACTCCTCCGTGACGCTTCCGATGCCGCCGTTGCCGGCAACGAGCGCCTTGGTTACATACATGGGGCTGGTGCCGATATCGCCGTACACCACGCCCAGCGTGACGAGCATCGCCGAGATGCTCACAGGAATCGCAGCGTGCGAGGCTGCCTCCTTGGCCTTTTGTTCCATAAGCCGGTTTCCTCCCAACTTTAATGTTCGAAGGGATTATAGATAATCGGCCCATGTTTGAATGGCACTGTTTTCCCAGCTAGATAAACATTTATACGGCCTTTAGGCTACCGCGGCGATATGGAATGTGACAAAGGGACGGTCCCTTTGTCACATCCGTCATTTTCCGAGCCAATTTTTGAACCACCACTCCATGGAGCGGCTCATCTCGGCCATAAAGGGACTGGTGTGCTTGCGGGTATAGATATCCGCGACGCGCTCCCCCACCTCGCGGGCGTGCGGACGGAACATCGCGTCCATCTCGTCCACCTGCGCGTCCATGGTCGCGGCATCCGCACGGCAGTAGCGCTCCTCGTGCACCAGGTTCACCACGGGATGTGCGATCGCCGGACGCTCCTTACGGGGCGTGCCGATGATGAGCATCGATAGCGGCATGGTATAGGGCGGCAGATCGAGCAGCTCGGCAACTTCCTCGGCATTCTCGACGATATCACCGATATAGCAGCTCCCCAGGCCCAGGGCCTCGGCGGCAACCACGGCGTTTTGCGCGGCGATCACGGCATCCTGAGCCGCGATGGCAAAGTCGCCCAAACCCGGCGCGCGGCGGGGCGCCTTGCCCGTGCGCTCGACAAACTCGGGCTCAAAGCAGCCCACGTGCTCAAACAGATCGATCCACTTGGCATAATCGACCACAAATATAAGTGCCCAGGGCGCCTTGGCAATCATGGGCTGGTGATCGCACAGGTCGGCGAGGCGGTCCAGCGTAGCCTGCTCGCGAATGCTTACGATGGAATACATCATCATGGCGCCCGCCGACGGCGCGCGACTCGCCGCATGCAAAATTGCCGCCCGCTGCTCGTCGGTCACCGCCACGGGACGGTCGTCGTCATCACGCGCGAAGGCACGCGTGGAGGAACGGTGCTCCAACGTGTCCAGCACCGCATTGCCCGTGGTCTCGACCGGATAGCCACACGTATCCACAGCCTTGGTGCAAACCTGCTCGTTCATCGCCTCATCCTCGCTAATTCTTTAAGAAGCCTTTACGTTTCCGTGTAATTCCCGTCCATTATCGCGCAGGTCGCCACTACATTGCGCCACACCGCCACACGTGCGCGTTAATATGGCTGGTTGTTGTGCGCAGACACCAATTGCAGCGCATATCTTGGTAACAATCGGGTAAACCCCCGCTTTCGTAGGTTTTAAGTTTGTGAGGAGTCTCAGCATGTTCGCTGCCGCCATCTCGCTCGTCGGTCTTGCGGCGACCGTCTACCTTGTCTTGCGCGAGGCCAAGGCCATTCGCGCTCAGTCGGGCACCGTTGCCAAAAGCGCTCTTGGGTGGAGCGTCGCCTTCGGCCTGTTCCAGGTCTTTTTGACCGTTTGGGGCGCCATTGGCCTCGTCGCCCAAAACGAGCCGCTCGCCTTTGTGATGCTCATCCTGACCAACGCCATCCTCACCGGCTGCGCTTGGGCCAGCATCGCACGCGACCGCATCGCCCCGCGCGTCTTTGCGTTCGCCGCGCCCGACGCCCCCGCCCCCACCGGCAAGCTCGCCCGTCTGCGCGGCGCCTTTGTGGGCAAGCCACTCGTCGCCGCCGTCCTGTGTCTGCTGCTCGCCGGCGTCTTTGCGCTGCTGGGCATGGAAGTCTCGTCCAACCACGACTTTACCTGGGTCTACCCCCTGTGCATCCTGCTCGAGTGGGCCATCATCACCGTGCTCATGACCGGCTTGTTCTTCCTGTTCCAGCGCCACGGCGCAGCTCCGGCCGTCCTGGCCTTCGCCCTCTTTATCCTGGGCATTGCCGAGTTCTTCGTCATCACGTTTAAATCCATGCCCATCCAGCCGGGCGACCTTTCGGCCATCTCCACCGCCGCCGCGGTCGCCGGCACCGGCTACACCTTCTCGATCTCACTGTTCTGCGTGCTGTCCATGGGCTTTACCGCCATCGCCATGCTGCTGTGCGAGTACGCCGGCCTGGTGGCACCGCACCGTCAGAAGGGCGCCGCCAACGCCAAGCGCATGCTGCTCACCAACCTGCTCGTGGCGGTGCTGTGCCTGGGCGGCGTGACCGCGCATGTCACGCTCATCGACTACTACAACACCCTCGGCATCACCGTCTACACCTGGCGCCCGCTCGAGAGCTACTGGCGCGAGGGCTACCTGCCCGCTTTCATTAGCGCAGCGCAGTCCATCAAGCCGCCCAAACCCGCCGACTACTCCGTCGACGATGCCAAGGCCACGCTCAAAAAGTACGCCAAGGCCTACGACAAGTCCGACGCCGCCAAGAGTGACGAGCGCACCGCCGCAAAGGAGCAGTTCGACAGCGAGAAGCCCACGGTCATCGCCATCATGAACGAGACCTTCTCGGATCTGTCGATCTACCAGAACATGCGCGCCGGCTACGAGGGTCCGCAGTACTTTAAGAACCTGTCCAACTGCCTCAGCCGCGGCAAGCTCTACGTGAGCGCCTACGGCGGCGGCACCGCCAATACCGAGTTTGAGTTTATGACCGGCAACTCCATGGCCAACCTGGGCTCGGGCGTGTACCCCTACACCATCTACAACATGGAAACGACCGGGAATCTGGCAGAGCAGTTCAAGTCGCTCGGCTATTCCACCACCGCCATGCACCCCAACCACGCGACCAACTGGAACCGCGAGAACGTGTACAAGGACTTTGGCTTTGACCAGTTCCTGTCCATCAACGATTTCCAGGGCGCCGATACCCTGCGCGGTATGGTGACCGACCAGGCTACCTACGACAAGATTCTTGAGCTGCTCGACCAGAACGCCGATCCGCAGTTTATCTTCGACGTGACCATGCAGAACCACTCGGGCTACGACACGGGCCTGCTGCCGGTCGACAAGCAGATGCACCTGAATATCGACACGACCGATCTGGACGCCAAGACCGTCGAGGACGGCACGCTCTCCGATGTCGACGAGTATGTCTCGTGCATCGAGCAGTCCGACCAGGCGCTGCGTTACTTCCTCAACGCCCTGAACAAACTCGATCGCAAGGTGGTCGTGGTGTTCTGGGGCGACCATCAGCCGTTCTTCCCGTCCAAGTTCAACGACAAGTGGTTTACCGACGAGGACGACGCCACCCACCAGGAGCGCCTGTGGCAGACCGATTACATCATCTGGGCCAACTACGACGTTGCCGGCTGCGACCAGACGAGCGAGATCGATGACCTGTCCACCAACTACCTGTCCACGCAGCTTATGCAGCTGATCGGCGCCCCGCCGACCGACTACCAGAAGGCGCACATGACGCTGCGCGAGTCGCTGCCCGCCATTAACTCGGTCGGCTACGAGGACGCCAGCCTGCGCTGGGCGCTCTCCTCCAACGTCACCGGTGACGACGCTGCCGCCGCTGCCGCCACCAAGGCGCGCGAGGATTACGCCAAGATGCAGTACTACGAGATGTTCCGCGACGGCAAGAACGTCTATACCGAGCACTTCCAGACCGAGGCCAACGAAACCGACCCCAACCTGGCGCCGGGAACAACCAAGATCAAGTAGCGACACGTCTTAACTGGTTCGTCTGCCCGGCGGCGCGGAACGTAAGGTTCCCTGCTCGGACAGTCCTGCTCGCACGGAGAGCACATTAAGTGCTCTCCGGCTCGTGCGGAACTCGCGATGAACCTTACGTTCCGCGTCGCCGGGCAGACGCCTCGGTGTTGAAGCGCGGCTTGTCATGGGGGCATCTGCTGAACATATATAAGTTGAAGGCCACGTCATGCGGCCTTGTTTGTATCCGGAAAGCGTGTCCCGGAATTCTTGTCTGGAATGGGATGCAGTTTCCGCTTGCGGAGTCTCCACTCAACAGAAAACCCGGGTGGCCTGTTTTTTGGCTACCCGGGTTTTTGGGTTGTCGATATGTTCGACTGGCTACTAGTGGGTCTTGCGGCGCTTGATCAGCATGATGAGGGCTATCACTACGAGCGTTGCTCCCGCTGCTGCTGCGGTGGCGACTAGGGCGAATGTTTGGTCGCCGGTGTTTACGAGGTTCTTCGCTGTGGTCGTAGTCTTGACCTTGGTGTCGGTCTTAGCTCCGTTGTCGGACTTGGGCTTGTCCGGGTTCGTCGGGGTCTCAGGAGTCTCGGGGTCCTTTGAGCCTTCGGAATCGGTTGGGCCGGCGGTGTTTACCAGCGTATGGTCCAGGAACTTCTTGGCGCCCGCACTTGCCTGTGAGAACAGGCGGCGCGTGCGGATCGGGGTGGCGTTCACCGTTGTGGGCGCCGTCTCCTCGGCCTCGATATTCACGAGCGTCGTGCCGGTGTCGAGGCCCACGTCGTTGTATCCCACGTGGCAGTAATACTGCGCACCGTCATCGTCTGCGGTCAGGTCAATCTCGAGCTTTGAGGCCGTTCCAGCCGCGAGGTTGCCATCGGCACCCACGAGCTTAAACTCTGTCTCGCCGCGGCCCTTGCGGTACCACATATAGGTCGGTACCAGCCCTGTTTCGCTATCGTCGGCACCGAGTTGCTTCACATGGCCAATCGCCGAGAGCGTCAGGTGGCTTCCCGCCGTGCGCTCAACCGAAGAGTCGTATCCAAGATCCGGCCCCTCCGCAGCATCCGCCGCAGGTCCGCTCACGGTCATCGTCATGCCATCGGGCATGGTCTTGACCGTGATGATTGCCGAGCGAATACCTGTTTCGGTCGTGGATCCATTCTTAACGGCGGCGATGGCGAATCGATACTCCGTATTGGGCTGCAGACCATCCCACTTGAGCGAGGTCTGCGTGTTGTCGGCAATCTTCCAGCTATTGACGACCGCATCCGCCGCATTGCTCTGCAGCATGCCCACGCCGTAGCTAAAGCCACTCTTGTTTGCGAGTACATCGTCCCAGCTAAACGTAACGCTGGTCGAATCGACGGCGTTTGCCGTAAAGCCCGTCACGGCCGGCGCGTCGGGCATCTCGACGTCCTTAACGTCATAGCCCACGATCCAGAACTGGTCGGTGTCCTTGGTGCCGAGCTTGTCGCCCGAGTCTGCCTCGAACTTGTCGACATCCACCGCGTTGACGCCCAGACGCCACACAAAACCGTACTTGCCCTGCGCGGCCTCGGGCAGGTTGTCGACGGTGCCGCCGTATTCGGTCGATTCACTCGAGGAGTTACCCGTAGTAAAGCCGGCGTTGGCACCAAAGCACAGGCCGCCAAACAACTCGTGCTTTGCGAGCTTCGCGCCCATGACAACGCTGCCGTTCAGCGTCAAGCCGAGCTCGAGCTCCTGCTCCTTGCCCTCCTCGACTTCGATGGTCTGCTCAATGCTCGCCCCCGACTGCGCGGCGGCGCCGTTAAACCCATCGTGCGTGTAGGCGCGCGTTACGCCAGGCTTGCCCAGGCCAAAGGAATCCCCAACGGGAGTCTCGCCGTTGAGCGTCGTTTGATAGGTTCCGGGTTCTCCCGACCGGTTGGTCAAAAAGTAGCTGAGCGGCGTCATATTGTGCTGTTTGGCAATGCGGTCATAGGCCTCGACATTAACGACCGAGGTCTGCGCGCCGAGCGACACGGGCGCCGCCATCACGCCCTTGCCACCAGTTTCCTCATTTTCGATCTCATACTCGTAATAGACCATCGGAATCGTGTAGAGCACGGCCTTGTCACCCTCGCCGGCATGCGACTACTTACGCTTGCGCTGACCGTGCGCTCGCTCCGGTAGTCATAGCATCCCTCGGCGGCAAAATCGACTGAAGCATTCATCGCGACCAGGGGCGGACCGGTCTGCACCTCGACGGCAACGCCCAACTCGGCGCCAATGGTATAGCCCTGGGATGTCCCCGTGCCCTTTTCCTCTCCGTATGACGTGCCGCCCAACACCAGATAGCCGTATGCCTGCTCCAGATCCTCAACATAGGGCGCATCCTGCAGCACGGCAAGCACGCGCGGGTTGGTATAGACCTTGTAGCGGTCCTTGTACGTGATCTTGACGCTGTCGTTGTCGACATCGGGCAGCGCGAGCGAGATAAATGTGCCGTAGGTAGTGCCGCGACGGTTGCTCTCGCTAATCACCTGCTCCTCGCCGCGGCGCACCTTTCCGTTCTCGTCGAGCGAAAAATGCGAGGCGGTCATCCAATAGTAGTCATCGTTCTTGCGCAGGTCCTCGTCGCGGTGCTTGCCCACCACGGCGATAAAGCTCTCGTTATAGCGGTCCGAACCCGAGACGCTGCCCGCCTTGACGTCGCTGATCCACACCTGCTCTATACCCTTGTGGTCATGCTTGTTGCTGCTGTTGTATTGCTGACCGCTCATGCTCATGGTTCCGACCATGGACCCCAAGCCCTGAGCCCCGCTCTGTGCCGTGTTGCAGGCAAAGTCGCGGAACACATCGCCGCCCACGAGCACCTCGTCGACCGCCAGCTGCTCGGACAGGCCGTCAAGGTTGGCAGTGGCAAGGGCAATAGGCGCCAAGGTGCACGGATAGCGCTTATCCTGAGCGCTATCCTTCCATGCGCTGTTGGGCACATGCATCAGCCCATAGGAGGCGAGGAGCCCGTCTCTGTATTCCTTACAATCGGAAAGCTTGAACTCGCCAGACTCCGAGTCAAAATACGCGTAGCGGTACAGCGCGCCGTACAGCCCCTTGCTGCCGTCAGAAGCGCCGTAATCAAAAGCGCTGCGTTGCCAGTCATAGCCCGCAAGAATAAGGCCCGTGACGGTTTCACCCGTCTTCTTTCCTTCTTCATCGTAGGCGGCAAACGTGCCGAACGTCGCATTCGCAGCGACCATGGTCTTGCCGTTCGCGGAGAGGGAGATTGCGCCCGCGTCGCCCAGAGCATCGACATGGACGAGCGCACCCTTGGATGCATCCCACGAAAACAGCCCGCAATGCGTCGACTTATCAATATTCTTCTTGCCGTAGGGTGCCGAGACCACGATGGCGAGGTCATCGCAAAAATCGCGATCGAGGTCGCCGGCCGCTAGCGAAACGACAGGAGCTGACTGAAGCTGCGTCCAGGAGTCGTTCCCGCCCTTGTTGTGCGTGGTGTAGTCCGCGGCGTTACCGGCATCGATCTTGACGACGCTTTGCTTCCAGTTGCCGCCCTCCAAGTCATACATGTCGACTACAGCCTTGCGCACGCCGTTCTCGTCGACATAGCAGCCCGCGTAGACAAAAAGCTCGTCGACGCCGTCGCCATCGACATCGCCCGCCTCGACATCAAAGACGGCGTCGTGCTCTTGCAGGTAACCGGCATCCAGGTACTTAAACGGCCTTCGTACATCATATTAGTGTTGACCGTCACCGGCAGGTGTGTGTCGAGAGTGCGCGTACGCCCGTTGCTAAACGAGTAGAGGACCAGCTCAACCTTTCCGGCGTATGACTTGCCGTCAATCGTCGTGGAGGAACTGTCGCCGTAGGCACGGAGCTCGGCAACGCGGCTCTTTTTGCCCGTGCTGGCGTCGCTGCAGAACTCAACACTCGTGGCGTGAATGCCCGAGAAACCGTTGTTGTCGTTGGCGAGTACTGTCGATGACCCATTGTTGCTTAGGTACGACCAGTCGCCGCCGCCGTAATCGCTGTACTTGTAGAGGTCGCTACCCGTATCGAAGCTGTTGACGTTTTGCCAGAACTTTGCGGCGCCCCACACACTTCCATAGCCATCGGTGAGTTTGCTGCTGCCGCCAAGATCGCCGCGCTCGACGTTCTCGAGCTTGTCGCGCAGAGTGTAGCGATTGCCATGGCTACCGTTAACTGCCATATAGACCTCGCTGCGCGTGGCAAACGTCGTGGGAGTGGTGGTGGAGTAGGGGCCAACGGTATCGGCCGGAATGTCCTCGCTCGTGCCCAGGCCCAGGTCGCTATAGTCCTGCTCGGTCATATCGGTGATCTCAGGCGTGTCGGCCGCCTGGGCGACGTTGGGAGCCGCCGTGAAACAGGCGACACTCGTTGCAATCAACGCAGCAAGCGCCGCCGTCCCAACAAGCGGGATTTTCGACAACCGGCGAATGTGGGGGTGTGGAACGTGCATGGGGGACCTCGCTTTACTCGAGTGGAGTCGGCTCATTTTTGCAAATGATACGTCCGACGCCCGATATCACGTGTCTCATTTTCGCCAACGGCGTGTCTCATTTTTGAGAATCCGAGATGCCGCGGAGATCTTATCCCAGCTCAAAGGCCATTTCTGGGATGTATTTTCCGTCGAGTGCCTCATCGGGAAACTGCATCCCATTTCAAGCGTCGATTCTGGGACGCACTTTCCCCTTAGACCCTCAACCGGAAACCGCATCCCACTTTGAGCGCAAATTCCGGGATGCATTTTCCGCTTGAGCCTCATTGGGAAACGGCGTCCCACTTTGAGGGCTGATTGTGGGATGCATTTTCCGGTTTTGCTCTCATTGGGAAAATGCATCCCGTTTCTTGACCGAATAATGGGACGCAATTTCCCGTTGGAGCGCCTTTGGGAAAGTGTGTCCCACTTCGACCGCCCAGAGTGGGATGCACTTTCCGCAAAGCACCTCAACAGGAAACTACGTCCCATTCCAAAGGCAAATTCCGGGACGCATTTTTCGAAAGCCTGCCCATCCGGAAAGCCCGTCCCACTTTGGACGCATCCGGGCACGGAACCATCGACCTATCAGGCCTCCCATCAATAAAGAGGCGTCCTCCCGGACGGCGGGGCACGAAGTTCATCGCGAGTTCCGCACGCAAAGAAGGCCACTTAATGTGGCCTTCGTCTTGCGCAGGACTGCCCGAGCAGGCAATCAAATATATTGCGGGCGGGCACGCGGCCCCGTCGGCTTTACGACAGCGCCACGCCGCCGAGCCAGCCCCAACGCACGCCAGAGCCAGTACCATAGAAGCTAATAAACGAATCAAGCGACTTAGACGTAATGGCACCCTCGTTGCTCATAACGATGCCGCCGCCAACGTAGATACCCACATGACCGTAGATAAGGCCCGGAGCACCCGTGCCGCTGTGCGAGGAATCGGCCACGATCATGCCCACCTGCAGCGCCGAGCGGTCGGAGCTATAGCACCAGGCGTTGAACATGTCACACGCGTTGCCGCCAAAATAGCCCACGCCGGCATTGCGGAAGACGTTGGTAACCCAGGCAGCACACCAGCCCTGGCCGGGAGAAGGCGTCGAGTAGCACGCATTGACGACGGCCTGCTGCTTGCCCGAACCGCCCGTCTGTTGCGGGGTGCCGCCGGCATACGAGCCGCCACCCGAGCTCGAGCCACCCGAAGAAGAGCCCGTGTTCGCAGAGGCCGCGGCTGCCGCAGCCGCCTTCCTAGCGGCCTCCTCGGCCTGGGCGGCAGCGAGGATCTCGGAATCGCGCTGAGCCATGAGCTCCTTGACGTCGTCGGAAAGACCGTTCAGCACGGTCTGGACTTCTTGCTGCTTGGCCTGCATATCCTGCATCTGAGCCGTCTGCTGGTCCTTGAGTTTCTCCAGGTCGGCCTTTTGTGCTTCGAGCTCGGTCTTCTGTGCGTCGAGCTCAGCCTGAATCGTCTGGATATCCTCGATGGCATCGCGGTCGCTCTTGTTGATCTTCTCAACGTAATGCGCGTTGGCGACGAGTTCCTCAAACGAGCCAGAGGCCAGCAGCAGCGACAGGATGTTCGTGCCGCCGGACTTGTAGCTGGCGGCCACGCGATCGGAAAGGTCGTTGCGCTTCTTCTTGAGCTCGGCCTTCTTTTCATCGATCTGGGCCTGCGTGTCGTCAATCTTGCCCTGGACATTCTCGATGTCGTTGAGGGTCTGGGCATTCTTGTTGGCCAGCGCCGCATACTCATTTGCGATGCTGTCGAGCTGGGCCTGAACCTCGTCGAGCTGGGCCTGGGCGGCATTCAATTTATCGGTGGTTTCTTTGGAAGCCTCCGCCGCATGGGCGCGAGTGGGCAGGCCAAAAAGAACTGCCGCAGAAGCGGCGCCGAACAGGGCCTTAAGGGCAGTGCGGCGCGAGAGCTCCTGGGAAAGGATGGAATCGCTGTTTGGTGACATATGTACTCCGTTACATGCTTATTTATATGTCGCTCAACTCATACATATTAGCGTACATATGGCGCGTCCCAACGATTTCCACGAACGGCAGGAAACTACAAGGTCGGCGGCTCGTAAGCAAATGCCAAAGATCAGGTTATGCGTACGCAAGCTCTTCTATGAGTACGTTAGCACAATCCTCTGCTTTTCCTACAGCGCACGATTTGGGCGTCCCTGCCTGCGCTATACTCCCCTGAAGAAGTGTTCCTGATTCGATAGGAGACTACATGTCCAAAGCACTCGACCCCAAAGACACCTGTGTCCTCGTTACCGGTGGCGCCGGCTTTATCGGCTCGCACACCGTCGTTCAGCTGCTCGAGGGTGGTTACCAGGTCGTCATCGTCGATGATCTCTCCAACTCCAGCGCCGTCGCCGTCGACCGCGTCAAGACCATCGTGGGCGACGAGGCCGCCAAGAACCTCACCTTCTACGAGGCCAACGTGCTCGACCGCGATGCGATGAACAAGATCTTCGATACCCATCAGATCGACCGCGTCATCCACTTTGCCGGCTTTAAGGCCGTCGGCGAGTCGGTGAGCAAGCCCGTCGAGTACTACCACAACAACATCGAGAACACCCTGGTGCTCATCGACGTCATGCGCAACCATGGCTGCAAGTCCATCATCTTCTCGAGCTCCTCGACCGTCTACGGCGACCCGGACAACCCGCCCGTCACCGAGGAGGATCCTAAGAAGCCCGCGACCAACCCCTATGGTTGGACCAAGTGGATGATCGAGCAGATCCTTATGGACGTCCACACCGCCGACCCCGAGTGGGACGTCGTGCTGCTCCGTTACTTCAACCCCATTGGCGCTCATCCGTCGGGCCTGATCGGCGAGGACCCCAAGGGCATCCCCAACAACCTGGTGCCCTATGTCGCCCAGGTTGCCGTGGGCAAGCTCGAGGCCGTTCAGGTCTTTGGCAACGACTACCCCACCCCCGACGGCACCGGCGTGCGCGACTACATCCACGTGTGCGATCTGGCCTCTGGTCACGTTGCCGCCCTTAATTGGATGAACGGCAAGACCGGCGTCGAGATCTTTAACCTGGGCACCGGCACCGGCACCTCGGTACTCGAGGTCGTCGCCGCCTTCTCCAAGGCTTGTGGCAAGGAGCTGCCCTACGTGATCCGCGAGCGCCGCGCCGGCGACATCGCTGCCAACTGGTGCGATGCCTCCAAGGCCGAGCGCATGATGGGCTGGAAGGCCCAGTACGACATCGCGGACATGTGCCGCGATAGCTGGAACTGGCAGAGCCACAACCCCAACGGCTTCGCCGACGCCGAGTAGCAAAAACCTACATACCGCTCTTGCCCCGATCTCACGTTGTGAGGTCGGGGCTTTTTCATGGCATGTAACCATTCGCCGAAAATCGACCAACTTTTTTATCTTGCCTGTACATGTTTAAACAACATGTTTTACAATAGGCGTACCGAATCAGAACATCGGAGGCGGACTGCACACCCATCGGCAGGCCGACCCCACAACAAGAAGGTTGGTGAGCGCATTCATGGAGCGTGCAAGCGGCGTCCTCATGCCCGTCTCATCTCTGCCCGGACCATACGGAATCGGCGGCTTTGGCTGGAATGCCTACGACTTCGTCGATTTTCTCGCCTCGTGCAAACAACATTACTGGCAGATTCTGCCCCTTACGACGACCAGCTATGGCGATTCGCCCTATCAGTCGTTCTCGGCCCGCGCAGGCAACCCCAACTTTATCGACTTTGCCGAGCTTATCGAGGCAGGGTATCTGGAGCAGCGCGATATCGATGGCGTGTATCTGGGATCCGACCCCAGCAATGTCGACTACGGTGCTATCTTTGACGGCCGCCGTCAGATTCTCGACCGCGCCGCTGAGCGCTTTGCTGCCGACAAGCCGGCCGATTTCGATGACTTTATCCAAGCCAACGAGGACTGGCTCATCCCCTACTGTGAGTTCATGACCGTCAAAGAGGAGTGCGGTCTCAAGGCGTTTTGGGAGTGGCCCGCGGAGCTCCGCACCCGCGGTGAGGCTTCCGCCAAGGTCTGCGCCGACCATCCGGCGCATATGCTCTACCACCAGATGACGCAGTACTTTTTCGATCGCCAGTGGAGCCGCCTCAAGGCCTATGCCAACGAGCGCGACATTCTCATCATCGGCGACCTGCCCATCTATGTCTCGCGTGACTCCGTCGAGATGTGGGCGACACCTGAGCTCTTTAAGATCGACGCCGCCGGCAATCCGGTGAGCGTCGCCGGCACGCCGCCCGACCAGTTCTCGGCCACCGGCCAGTACTGGGGCAACCCCATCTACGACTGGGACGCCATGGAGTCCGACGGCTTCTCCTGGTGGGAGGGCCGCATTCGCGCCGCCCTCGACATGTACGACGTCATCCGCCTGGATCACTTCCGCGGCTTCGAGGCCTATTGGGAGGTGCCGTTCTCCTCACCCGATTCGTCCTACGGTTCGTGGACGCAGGGTCCCGGCCTCAAGTTCTTCAAGACGCTCGAGGAAAAGCTCGGCACGCTGCCCATCATCGCCGAGGACCTGGGCTTCCTCACCCCCGGCGTCATCGACATGCGCGACAACTCGGGCTTCCCCGGCATGAAGATCCTGCAGTTTGCCTTTGAGGGTACCAACTCGTACTACCTGCCGCATAACTACATCGCCAACACCGTCGCCTATGTGGGCACCCACGACAACGAGACGGCGCGCGGTTGGTTTGAGGGAACGGCCACCCCGCGTCAACGCGAGCAGACAGCCCTGTACACCCATCAGCAGGCCGGCGAACCCATGGCAGATGCACTCAATCGCACCATCGCCGCCAGCGTGAGTGACACGTGCATCTACACCATGCAAGACCTGCTCAACTTGGGCAACGAGGCGCGCATCAACACCCCCGCCACGCTGGGCGGCAACTGGACCTGGCGCATGCTCGACGGCGCCATCACCCGCGAGCTCGAGCACAAACTCACCGACTGGACCGAGACCTACTTCCGCATCCCATCGGAAGCCGAAATCGAGCTTCCTCAATAGGAGCTACCGCGCCCGACCCCTCCCCACCGTGCGGACGCGCTTGCTTTTCCCGCGCGAGGCCACCCCAATCCCCTCGCGCGGGCTTCTTATGAATTGCAGACATGAAACAACCCATCACAGGAGAAAACATGCCCCAAATTAACCTCATGGAACTCGCCGAGCAGTCTTTTGGCACCTCGCTCGAGCAGCTCGACGACCGTCGCATTTACAAGCTGCTGGTCAAACTCGTGCAGGAGCGCTCCGCTGCCTGCCCGCTCAACAACGGCAAGAAAAAGCTCTATTACATTTCCGCCGAATTTTTGATCGGCAAGCTGCTCATCAACAATATGATCGACCTCGGCATCTACGACGAGGTTAAGGACCAGCTCACCGCCGCAGGCCACGACCTCAACAAGATCGAGGAATTCGAGGTCGAGCCGTCGCTCGGCAACGGCGGCCTGGGCCGCCTGGCCGCGTGCTTCCTGGATTCCATCGCCACGCTGGGCTTGACCGGCGACGGCGTGGGCCTCAACTATCACTACGGTCTGTTCCGTCAGCGCTTTGTCGACAACCAGCAGAAGGCCGTCCCCGACGAGTGGCTCGGTGAGCAGGACATCCTAGTCGACGATGACCGCTCCTACACCGTCGAGTTCGGCGATTTTGCCGTTACCTCCAAGCTCGTCAACATCGATGTGCCCGGTTACGGCCAGCCCACCAAGAACCGCCTGCGTCTGTTCGACCTGGCGAGCGTCGACGACGGCCTGGTCCCCGGCAGTTCCATCGACTTCGACAAGACCGAGATCGCCAAGAACCTCACCTTGTTCCTCTACCCCGACGATTCCGATGAGCAGGGCCGCCTACTTCGCATCTATCAGGAGTACTTCATGGTGAGCAACGCCGCCCAGCTCCTGATCGACGAGGCCGTCGAGCGCGGCAGCAACCTGCACGATCTGGCCGACTACGCCGTGGTCCAGATCAACGACACGCACCCCACCATGGTCATCCCCGAGCTCATTCGCTTGCTCACCACCGAGCATGGCATCGAGTTTGACGAGGCCGTGACCATCGTACGCTCCATGGTCGCCTACACTAACCACACGATTCTTGCCGAGGCGCTCGAGAAGTGGCCGCTCGCCAGCCTACAGAAGGTCTCCCCTGCCATCGCCGACATTATCGTCAAGCTCGATGAGATCGCGAAGGCCGAGCACGATGACCCGCGCGTCGCCATCATCGACAAACACGATACCGTCCACATGGCCCACATGGACATCCACTTTGGCTTCTCCATCAACGGCGTAGCCGCCCTCCACACCAAGATCCTGGAGGACACCGAGCTTCATCCGTTCTACGAAATCTATCCCGAGAAGTTCTCCAACAAGACCAACGGCATCACCTTCCGCCGCTGGATCCATGGGGCCAACCCCGCGCTCGCCAGCCTGCTCGACAATGTGATCGGCACCGACTGGCGCAGCACCGGCGATCTGAGCAAACTCGCCAAGTTCGCCGACGACAAGGACGTTCTTGAGCGCCTGGCCGCCACCAAGGTCGAGGCCAAGGCCATCATGCGCCAGTTCATGGCGCTCGAGCAGGGCGTGACCATTCCCTCCAACGCCATCATCGACGTCCAGGTCAAGCGCATCCACGAGTACAAGCGCCAGCAGATGCTCGCGCTCTACATCATCTGGAAGTACCTCGATATCAAGAACGGCAACAGACCTAAGCACCCCGTCACCATCATCTTTGGCGGCAAGGCGGCGCCTGCCTACACTATCGCGCAGGACATCATCCATCTGATCTTGACGCTGTCGCAGTGGATTGCAAACGACCCCGACGTGGCTCCCTACCTGCAGGTTGTCATGATCGAGAACTACAACGTCACCGCCGCCGAGCGCGTGATCCCCGCCGCTGACATCTCCGAGCAGATCAGCCTGGCCTCCAAGGAGGCGAGCGGCACCTCCAACATGAAGTTCATGCTCAACGGCGCCCTAACCCTGTGCACGCTCGACGGTGCCAACGTGGAGATTGCCGAGCTCGTGGGCGACGAGAACATCTATACCTTTGGCGCCTCTTCCAAACAGGTCGAGCAGCTCTATGCCAACGGCACCTATGACGCCGGTGTGCTCTACCGCAAGCCCGGCATTAAACTGCTGGTGGACTTCATCACCAACCCGGCCTTTATGGCGACCGGCAATGCCGAGCGCCTGCAGCGCCTGCACGACGACATTAAGGGCAAGGACTGGTTTATGGCCCTGCTCGACATTGAGGAGTACATCCAGACCAAGGAGCGCGTGCTGGCCGACTACGAGGACCAGGACGCCTGGATGCGCAAGGCGCTCATCAATATCGCCAACGCCGGCACCTTCTCGTCCGACCGCACCATCTCCCAGTACAACGACGAGATTTGGCACCTGAGCTAATTTCGTTTCCTTTACCCATCCTCTTGAAAGCGGAGTCGTGGCAACGCGGCTCCGCTTTTTGTGCCCGCACGCTACCCTGTGACCCGACTCGACCAAACAATCTCGATCTGTAACAGCTACTCGGTAAAAACGGCCCCAGCTGTTACAGATTGAGACATACCGGCCCCTCCCCTTGGGTTTATCTCAATCTGTAACATCTAGCAGCTGAAATTCACCTTTGGTGTTACAGATTTAGATGAAATGGTTAGCTCAGCGGAACCGTCTCGATCTGTAACATCTAACGTCCGAAATCAGCCTCACCCGTTACAGATCGAGACAAACGACCGGTCAGACAGCCCCAACACAAAGAAAGGCTCCCCTCTCGCCCAGTGGACGGGAGGGGAGTCTTATATGTGACCGCGGCAAAAGGATGGCAATACCGCAGTCGCCCAAAGGGAGGGCCTGGATGCACCGGGCCTAGATAAGGTTCTTGCCAGACACCTTATCGAAGAGATGGGTCGCGTTCTTCTCGAACTTGAACCAGATGGAGTCGCCCGCCTTGAGCGCACCCTTGGCCTCAAGGTCGACAACGGGAATGATCAGGACGAACTGGCCATCGGGAGCGGTCACGTGGACATGCTCGGTCGAACCCATGAGCTCGGTCACCTCGACGGTACCCTGGAGCGCACCCTCCTCGCCCTTGTCGGCAAGCAGAATCTGCTCGGGGCGCACGCCGGCCGTAATCTCCTTCACGTCGCCGCCGTCCCAGTTGAGAGCAAGCTGAGAGCAGGTCTCGGGGGCGAGCGCCACGTTCATATCCTCGGTCTTGACGGTGAAGCCGTTGCCCGAGCGCGCCAGCTGGGCATCGAAGAAGTTCATCTGCGGCACGCCGATAAAGCCGGCAACGAAGATGTTCGCGGGATGGTTGAAGACCTCCTGCGGGGTGGCGATCTGCTGGACGACGCCGTCCTTCATGACCACAATGCGATCGCCGAGGGTCATGGCCTCGGTCTGGTCGTGGGTGACGTAGATGAACGTGCCCTTGATCTCGTGGCGCAGCTTGATGAGTTCGGCACGCATCTGGTTACGAAGCTTAGCGTCCAGGTTGGACAGCGGCTCGTCCATCAGGAAGACCTTAGGATCACGCACGATGGCGCGGCCGATAGCGACACGCTGGCGCTGGCCGCCCGAAAGCGCCTTGGGCTTGCGGTCGAGGTACTCGGTGATACCCAAGATCTCGGCAGCGGAGCGAACCTTGCGGTCGATCTCGTCTTTGGGGACCTTCTTGAGCTCAAGCGTAAACGCCATGTTCTCGTACACCGTCATGTTGGGGTACAGAGCGTAGCTCTGGAACACCATGGCGATGTCGCGGTCCTTGGGCGCCACGTCGTTGACGCGCTTGCCGTCGATGAGCACATCGCCCGAGGTAATGTCCTCCAGGCCGGCAACCATGCGCATCGTCGTGGACTTACCGCAGCCAGAGGGACCAACGAGAACGACGAACTCCTGGTCGTGAACGGTGAGGTTGAAGTCCTCTACAGCGAGCACGCCATCCTCGGTAACCTTAAGGTTATGCTTCTTCTCCTCGGTCTTCTTCTTTTTGCCAAAGAAGCCCTTCTTTTTGGACTCGGTGTTGGGATACACCTTCTGAACATGTTTGAGAACGATCTCGGCCATGTCTTTACCTTTCGATGTGCGGCGCCGCGCTGAGGGGCGCCGCAGAAACTTGCAAAACAGTTACGGCATCAGCCCTTGACGGCACCTGCCACCACGCCGTCGATGATGTACTTCTGGCAGAGGATGTACATGATGACGATGGGGATAACGACCATCATGATGCAGGCCATCATGGGGCCGAGCTCGACGTGGCCATAGCCGCCGCGGAAGTACTGGATCAAGATAGGAATGGTCTTGTACTTGGTGGAGTCGAGGGTGAGGTAGGGCAGCAGGTAGTCGTTCCAGACCCACATGGTCTCGAGAATGCCGACCGAAAGATAGGTGGGCTTCATGATGGGAAGGACGATTTTAAAGAACACCTGGACCGGGTTGCAGCCGTCGATCATGGCCGCCTCCTCGATCTCGAGCGGGATGTTCTTTACAAAGCCGGCGAACATAAAGACCGCCAGGCCTGCGCCAAAGCCAAGGTAGATAAAGCAGATGTTGAACGGCGTGTTGAAGCCGATGCGGTCCGCCAAATTGGACAGCGTGAACATGAGCATCTGGAACGGCACGACCATCGAGAACACGAACAGGTAATAGAAGAAGTTCGAGATCTTGTTGTTGACGCGCACCACGTACCAAGCGCACATGGAGCAGCACACCAAAATCAGCACGACCGACGTGACCGTGATAATGAGCGAGTACATAAACGCCGAGGCAAAGCCCTGCTCGTTAAGGGCGTGCACGTAGTTTGCAAGGCCGTTGAACGTCTCGGGCGTGAGCAAATCGAATGCCGTGGTGGTGCTGATTGCAGTTCCCTTTTTAAAGGAATTGAGCGCAATCATGAACACGGGGTAGATCCACGCGAGCGACAGGATCGTAAAGAAAATCGAGAGCGCGCGGTTGATAACCTTATCGCGTTTCATTACTGCTGCACCTCCTTGGACCTCGTGGCCTTAAGCTGAATCATGGAGATGGCTACGACCAGGATGCAGAAGATAACCGCCTTGGCCTGACCGATGCCCTGCCATGCGATGCCGGCACGCGAGTAGAACGTGTTGTAGATGTTCAGGGCGAGCATCTCGGTGGAGTGCGCGGGGGCGCCGCCGGTAAGGGCGAGGTTCTGGTCGAACAGCTTAAAGCCGTTGGTGATGGACAGAAACAGGCAGATGGTAATCGTCGGCATCAGATTGGGGATCTTAACCTTCCAGAACGTCTGCCATGCCGTGGCACCGTCAACCTTGGCGGCCTCGATGTAGTCGGACGGAATGGACTGCAGACCGGCGATGTAGATGATCATCATGTAGCCGACCTGCTGCCACAGGGTCAGGATGATAAGGCCCCAGAAGCCAGCAGCAGAGTTAAGGGCGATGAGCTGGGCGCCGATGTTGGAGAGCAGGCAGTTGATCAAGATCTGCCAGATGTAGCCCAGCACGATGCCGCCGATCAGGTTAGGCATAAAGAAGATCGTACGGAAGATGTTGGTGCCTTTGAGCGCCTTGCGGGTGAGCGCCTGCGCGATGGCGAGGGCGATCACGTTGATGAGCACCGTCGACAGGAAGGCAAACGCCACGGTAAAGAAGAACGACGTGGCAAACTGCGGATCGGACAGCGCGCGCACGTAGTTCGCGATACCGACAAAGTGCGCGTTGTTAATGGTAATAAACTGGCAGAACGAGAGATAGAAGCCCTGGATAAAAGGGATCACGAACCCGATCATAAACGCCAGGCACGTGGGCAGCATAAAGAGCGGCCACCAGCGCTTGAGTGCTTTGCCCATAAAAGGGTCCTTTCAATATGCAGGGGGCGGGCAAACCAACGTCTGCCCGCCCCCTGTCGCTAATCAGATAGCTTGGGCAGCAACTGCTTACTCGGAAGCAGCCTTCTCGGTCTTCCAGCCATCGACGAAGGCGTTCTTGACGCCGTCCCACTTGGTGTTGTCGGCAGCATAAGCAATGAGAGCCTGCTTGAGGTTCTTCTTCCACTCCTCAGAGGGGATGTAGACGAAGTCCCAAGCAACGGTCTTCTTGCCGTCCTTGGCCATGGCAACGGCCTGCTGCGAGAAGACGTTGGTGGTTTCCTTGGCGCTCTTGAACGGGGCAGTCAGACCCATCTTGTCAGCGATGATGCTGGTGGCGGTGTCAGAAGTGACGCACCAATACATGAAGTCCTCGGTGGCCTTCTGAGCATCCTCGGAAGCCTGGGAGCTCACGCACCAGTAGTTCTCGCCGCCGGAGCACAGGCCCTGGTTCTCCTCGCCGTCAACGCCGATGTAGATCGGCAGCATGCCGAGCTGGTCGTCGGTCATACCGGCCTTGGTGAGGTCAGCGTATGCCCAAGAGCCGTTCTGATAGAAGACGGCCTTGCCGGTTGCGAACTCGTTGGTGGCGTCGTCGCCGGTCTTGGAAGCAAGCTGCGAAGGATCGCAGGTGGAGTCGGTGATGTACAGGTCGAAAATCTGCTTGAAGTTGTCGAGATACTCGCCCTTGATCTCGTCGTCCTCCTGGTTGTGCTCCTTCTCGAACTCGTAGTAGAGCGGGAGGTTGGCGAGGTGAGTGGTGTAGCGCCAGCTGGAGGAGTCATCCATGCCGGCAGAAGTGAAGGCACCCTCAACACCAAGCTCGTCCTTGCGGGCCTGGATGTCGTCAGCACAAGCCTTCAGCTTGTCGAAGGAGTTGATGTCCTCGGCCTTGTAGCCAGCCTTCTCGAGCAGCTGCTTGTTGTAGATGATGCCGTAGCTCTCCTGAACCCAGTCGATGCCCAGATCCTTACCGTCGGACTGCAGCGCCAGGGAGTCATCGATGAGCTCACCGCGGAGCTTGGTGTCGGACAGGTCGGCGCAGTAGTCCTTCCAGTTCTTAAGGCCGGTGGGGCCGTTGACCTGGAACAGCGTCGGAGCGGAGCTCTTGGACATCTCGGACTTGAGCTTCTCCTCGTAGGTGTTGGAGGCGGCGGTCACGATCTTGACCTCGATGCCCTTCTCCTCCTTGTACGCCTTGGCGATCTCCTTCCACTCCTTGTCGACCTCAGGCTTGAATTGGAGGAAGTAGACCTCGGCAGCGTCACCAGAAGCAGAGGAGCCGGAGCCGGCGGAGCCACCGCAGCCCACGAGACCCAGACCAAGAACCGCAGCCGCGGAACCAGCAAAGCCCAGGAACTGCCTTCTGCTCATTTCGTTCTTCATTACAATCCACCCTTTCACACCGTGGCGGCACCCTTTGCCGCTGCCTTCGGAGATTGGCTCGGGGACTTTGCCCCTTTTGCTGATTTGTACAATACGCTATTTGACTAGTTGTTTGAACAAGTATTACAAGAGCGGTAGAAAAACTTCGGTGAACGGTAATTTCAACTTGATACTTGACAAGTTTTGTATAAACAATTATTTGTTATCAAATGCAGCGAAAACGCCCGGTCAAACCGATGCATCGTCGGTTTGACCGGGCGTTTTCGCTTTGAGGGCATGAGTCTCGTCAGGCTGCGAGCTAGCCGGCTATCGCTTGGAGTTGACGCGGTAGTGGAAGATCTCGGGGTGTGTGCGAGCGTGCGTCACCTCAAATAAGATGCCATCCGAGGTGTACGACTGGCTCTCCATGACGGCAACGCAGTTGTATTTGCCGAGGTCAAGATAGCTGCAGTCCTCATCATTGGCAAGCTCGACGCTCACTGTACGGCGACTCGCCATCACCTTGACGCCGCGTTTGTGCTCCAGATAGTCGTAAATTGACTTTGCGGCGATCTCGGGCGTCAGGCCCTTGGCGATTGACTCCAAAAAGTAACCATGGTCTACTTGGCGCGCATTGCCGTTGAGGCTTCGGACACGCACCACGCGAATCAACTCCTCGCCCACCTTAAAGCCCAGGCGACGAGAGAGTTGCTCAGTGCAAATCAAATGTTCAAAAGACTTGACCTCGGTCGATGCGACGGCATTGTTGCGCTTTGCAAATTCGCCAAACGACTCGACTTCCTCGAGTGCGCCCAGCATGTCGGTTTCGCCCTTGAGCCAAATAACGCGCACGCCCTTGCCGTGTATAGGCTGCACAAACATCTGGTCGGCCAGCATGCTCAAGGCGCGTCGAACGGTATTGCGCGTGCAGCCAAACTCCGCGGTCAGCTCGGCTTCGGTTGGCAGCATCTCCTGAAACGCATAAGTCCCGTTAATGATGCGCGAACGGATCTCGCGGTAGATTCCTTCGTAAATCGCTTTTGGCATGACTTCACCTCTAATGAATATGTATGGTTAGGCACGATAGCATTTCTTAAAGTTGTTTAAACCGATTATCGGCAAAGCGACAGGATTTAACCGTTGACGGTTTCTGTCCCGCCCAAACCGGTTTCGATCAAAACTGCCGGTACGACAATCGTCTGGTCCTCTACAATGAATCCATTGTTTAAACGTTTCACCACGCGCAACGCGCCTCGATATTCGGGAGGCAGAACATGCTGCAAAAAATCCAACGCTTTGGCGGGGCAATGTTCGCGCCCGCCATGCTGTTTTCCATATCGGGCCTTATGGTCGGCGTCTCCGCCCTCGCAACGTCTGCGGATATCGTCGGCGACCTCGCCGTATACGGAACCCCTTGGTACGTTTTTTGGACTATCATTCAGCGCGGCTCGTGGACGGTCTTTAAACGACTTCCGCTCCTTTTTGCCGTAGCGCTTCCCATCGGCCTTGCCCAAAAGCAACCGGCACGTTGTTGCCTCGAGGCGCTCGTGGCTTATTTTGCCTATTGCTTCTTTTTGAGCGAGATCATCAAGCTAAGCGGAGACAACCTTGGACTTAAGTACCCGTCGTCTTTGACCCCCGCTAGCGGCATTACCATCATCGACGGCATCAAGACGCTCGACACCGGCATTATCGGCCCGCTAGCGGTATCGGCAACCGTCGTCGCCATCCATGACCGCTTCTACGATGCCAAGGTCCCCGATTGGCTCGGCACCTTCTCGGGTTCCTCGCTGGTCTACCTCATCAGCTTTTTTGCCGTGTTCGCCCTTGCCGCCATCTCGGCCGCCATCGTGCCCTTCGTATACGCAGCGACCGAAACGCTGCGCCACGCACTTGTGGGCGTCGGCCCCCTCGGCGTGGGTATCTTTGCGTTTTTGGAGCGAGCACTCGAGCCCATGGGGCTGCACCACCTGCTCTACATGCCTATCTACTACGACAATTTAGTTATTAACGACGGCATCTACGCCACGTGGACCAACTTGCTTCCCATCCTCTCGCACAGCACGCGCCCCCTCAATGAGCTTGCGCCGTGGGCCGGTTTTACCGCCACCGGCTGGGTCAAGCTCTTTGGCCTTCCTGCCATCGCGGCTGCGTTCTACTCCACCGCAAAGCCCGAGCGCCGCGCTGCCCTCAAGGTCATCCTGGTTCCCGCCA
Source organism: Collinsella aerofaciens (assembly GCA_030841765.1). Lineage (GTDB taxonomy): Bacteria > Actinomycetota > Coriobacteriia > Coriobacteriales > Coriobacteriaceae > Collinsella > Collinsella aerofaciens_AV. Next base: position 34,369 of record JAUUSS010000009.1, read on the forward strand.
TTGTTGCCTCAGTGGTCTGCGGCGTCACCGAACCGCTCGAGTTTCTCTTTATGTTCACCTATCCCGGACTCTTTTTGCTCTATGCCGTCCTATCTTCCTGCCTCGCCATGGCTATGAACTTCTTTGGCGTCGTCGGCATCTTCTCGGGCGGTTTTATGGAAATGGCTGCCTTCAACTTTATCCCGCTCATGCGGACGCATGCCGGCTCCTACCTTTTGGCACTCGGAATCGGACTCATCTTTAGCGTCATCTTCTTTCTGAGCTTTCGAGGTCTTATCCTGACCTTTGACCTTAAAACCCCGGGACGCGAGGACCATATCGCCAGCAACGCGGCGCTCTCGCGCTTGACGGGAGACGACGTTGACGAAAAGCGCACATCCAAAACCGGCGCTTCCGACGACCAGGCCTCACAAGATCATCTGCTCGCCGAGCAGGTTGTGACGCTTCTGGGCGGCGTCTCCAACATTGTGGGCGCAACCAACTGCGCCACGCGGCTGCGCGTCGAAGTCGTGGACCCCTCCATCGTCGCGGACAATGCGACCTTTGTCGCAGCGGGTGCCAAAGGCCTCATCATTACGGGCAAGACCGCCCAGGTGATCATCGGCATCTCCGTTCCCCGCGTTAAAGAGCATTTTGACCAGATCATGGCCCTCGAGCCGGAATTTGTGCCCACCACCTCGGCCTCCCCTGCCGCCAGCGCAGCCCATAAGCGCGGCGATATTTGCTTCTTCGATATCGACGGAACGCTCGCCTGGCAAGACCCCAGGCTCGCCCAAGACCTTCCCGAAGACGAGCGGGACCTCTCCCCCTATCCCAACGAGGCGGTTTCGCAGGCAATCCGCGAGTTTGTCGCCAACGGCAACATGGCCTTTATCTGCACGGGACGTACCCTGAGCTGCATCCACCCCAAACTTCTTGAGCTGCCCTGGACCGGCATCGTCTGTCTTGCGGGCGGTTACGCCGAGATCAACGGACACGCAATTCGCGATCTGTCGATGACACCCAGCATGCTGCAGCATCTTGCCCCCTATCTTGAGCAATCGGGCGAGGTCATCCGCTTTGAGGGCCTCAACGGCGTCGTGCGCATGAGTGCCGATGCGCCCGATGCTCCCGGATACGCGCGCACCCTGGGCGACGCAGTCACGCAGCTGCAACATTACAGTGTCTACAAGATCTTGATGTCTACATCACTCGCCAACCACATCGCTCAAGATAAGGCACTTGAGCCGCTACTGTGCTTTAACGAGCTCGAACTCGAGGTAACCGAAATCTCGCCCCGCGAATGCACGAAGCGCGGGGGCATCCAGTCTGTACTCGACGCCCTCGATCCCCACCACGGAACCGTATACGGCATTGGCGACGCCAGCAATGACGTCTCGCTGATGAACGCCGTCGATGTCGGTATCGCCATGGGCAATGCGCCGGACTATCTCAAGGATAAGGCCGATTACGTGACCGACACCGTCGATCACGACGGTGTCGTTGCGGCGCTCGAGCATTTTGGGCTGATTTAGGCGCGCTCCATCAAACGCACGCCCGTTGTCCCAAATCGCCAAAACTGCCGCGCCAAACGCCCTAATGTGGCAATATGTTGTCTGCATATTGCATCAACGCAACCTCAGAAAGAATGCGAGAACCCGTGTCCAGTCCGTTTACCAGCTTTTTAGCCCAGCACTTTGACCAGATTAACGACTATCTGGCCACGTTCTTTGACGGACAGGCGACCTCTGCCGATATCGAGCGCTACCTGTATGCGCCGCTCTCGGCTTTTACGGCCAACGCCGGCAAGCGCCACCGCCCGCTTATCTGTATGCTCGCCGCAACCGCAGTGGGCGGTAGCTTTGAGAGCGCCCGCAGCGCCGCGGCAGCCATCGAGCATTTCCAGTCGGGCGCGCTGATCCACGACGACATCGCCGACAACGGACAGCTTCGTCGAGGCAAGCCCTGCATGCACCTTACCGAGGGCACGGGCCTTGCCATCAATTGCGGCGACCTGGCGCTCACTATGGTCACCAAGACGGTTCTCGACGACCCCACGCTGGAGTCCGACGTGAAGCTGCGCGTGCTCCACGAGCTTACCGAGATGATCGTCCGCACCATCGAGGGTCAAGCGCTCGACCTGGGTTGGGTCCGTGACGGGCGCTTTGATATCTCGGTTGATGACTACCTGGACATGGCGACGCACAAGACCGCGTTTTACAGCGGAGCCACGCCGCTTGCCGCCGGAGCCATTATCGGCGGCGGCAGCGATGAGCAAATCGAAGCGCTGCGCGCCTTTGGCCTGCACACAGGCCTTGCCTTTCAGATTCAGGACGACCTGCTCAACCTTGTCGGCACTAAGGAAGCCGCCAACAAGGACTTCCGCACCGACATCACCGAGGGCAAGCGCACGCTTGTCGCCGTACACGCCCTCTCTGATGAGCGCCACCACGACGAGGTCGAGGCGATTCTTTCCTCGGGCACCGATGATCCCGCGCAGCTCGCACGCGCCGTGGAGATCTTCCAGGAGACCGACTCCATCGATTACGCCCACACTTACGCGCTCGACCTGACCGCTAAGGCCAAAGCGGCCATCGAGAACGTTGAGCTTGATCCGCACGCACGCGAGCTGTTCCTCTCCATGGCAGATTTCTTTGTGGAGCGTCTTAACTAACGGGGGTTATAAAACCTGTCAGCAGCGTATTTAGGCACAACTTGCTACACTGTTGAGTGCATGTTTATGCATCCCTTTGCGTTGTCTATCCGACAGACGCTCAAATAGTACGAATGGTACGCCGAAAGGGGTTCGTTCATGGAACCTATTACAACGGGCATGCAAGGAGCAGCCGTCGAGGACGTGCAGTCTCGTCTCCTGCAGCTCGGCTACACGATTGATGCCGCCGAAGTCACCGACAAGTACTTTGGAGCCACCACTGAGCAGGCCGTCAGCACCTTCAGGCTCGACAGCGGCCTTGCTGCCGGTCATGCCGTCGATATCCCCTGCTGGAGCGCCCTTGTAGACGCTTCGTATAAGCTGGGCGACCGCACTCTCTATCTGCGCATGCCCAATTTCCATGGCACCGATGTGCAGGCCCTGCAGCGCGCTCTCAACGTTTTGGGCTTTGCCTGTGGCGAAGACGACGGCTACTTTGGTCCGCATACCGAGGCCGCCCTGCAGCAGTTCCAGGAAAATGTCGGCCTGTTTGCCGACGGCATGGCCTTCCAGGACACCTACGCCTACATCAACCGCCTGCACCATGTGTGGGAGGGCAAGCCCTCGGTCACCGAAGCCGAGTCCCGCATCGGTTTTGCTCGCGCCGCCAACGTGCTCGAGCGCTTCCAGATTGCCGTTATCGGCGAGGACCCCATCGCACGCAGTGTTGCGTCGCGCATGTGGAATATCGCCACGGCAACGACCGACAACAGCGGCATGATGCTCTGCGACTCCGAGGTCCCAACCGACGTTGACCTGGTGCTCGAGATTACAAGCGACGAGCTGCCCGCCGACGCCGCACCGCGCGCCACGATTGCCCTCGCCGAGTGCCACAACCTGGCCCAGCGCATCCGCACTGCCAATGTCGCCGCGCAGCAGAAGCCGGCTCGCATTCGCATTGAGCTCACGGGCATGACGCGCTACAACGGCACCTTCACGGCCAGCGACGCGCAGACACTCGCCGTACGCCTGCTCGATGGCGTTTGCGATGCCCTCGCAGATTAGGTAAACTAAACGAGTTGCTTTTGGGCAACACCACACATTGGGACGTAGTTCAACGGTAGAACTCCGGTTTTTGGTGCCGGCTGTTGGGGGTTCGAATCCCTCCGTCCCAGCCAAAGAAACAAGCCTCTCGAACGCATAGCCGATCGGGAGGCTTTTCTTGTGAGCAAGCGGAGGGATTCGAACCCGCAAGGAATCTACCTATATAAGACAGACGCCCCAGGCCCATAAGGACCAAGAGCGCCTTTCATCTAGAATATATCAGCCCAGTTCCGAAAAGCGAGCCGCATGCGACAACCAAGTAGCCGCAGGCCCCGGGAGAGTGGGGACACCGGCTTAGGTTTATCGCGAGTTCCGCACGAACAGGAGGCCACTTAATGTGGCCTCCGTCGTGAG
>JAUUSS010000137.1 GCA_030841765.1 Collinsella aerofaciens
CACAACTGGTGTGTCCATCCTCGCAGTATCCGGTTCTCAAGGTGCACGCCTGCGCCGGTTCCCAGTTCGACCGGGCCGCGCGGCAAGGAGATATATTGCCAGACCGCGAAGCGATGTGGGACGTCAATTCCACTCTTCACAAGTCCTACACAACTTATCGCTTCCTATATAAGTAATAGAAAGGCTGGTGCAGAAATACTGCGCGTATCAGATGATGACCCTTCGGTTAAGAGATATATAAAGATCGGTCACCTGTAAGTGTCTATCTACCCGCGCTTTTGCTATATAAACCAGCGCTCTAGATAAAAAGAGGGAGTGCCGCGCACAGTGCAACACTCCCCTAGCGATTCAACAGAATCTATTAGGCCTCGAGAGCCTTCTTGGCAATGGCAGCCAGCTCGTTGAAGGACTCGATGTCCTCGTAAGCCATCTGAGCCAGGACCTTACGGTCGAGCTCGATGCCGGCAACCTTCAGGCCGTGCATGAACTGAGAGTAAGAGATGTCGTTCAGGCGAGCGGCAGCGTTGATGCGGGTGATCCAGAGAGAGCGGATCTCGCGCTTCTTGTTGCGGCGATCACGATACTGATACTGCAGGGAGTGCTGGACCTGCTCTTTAGCATGCTTGTAAGTACGCGAAGCGGCACCGTAGTAACCCTTCGCACGGTGCATAACGGTACGGCGCTTCTTCTTGGCGGCAACAGCGCGCTTAATACGTGCCATGTTCTATCAACTCCTAGACGGTAAAACGAAAAACGGGAACGCGAACTTAGGCGAGACGCGACTTGATGACCTTGCGGTCGGCAGCGGCGATCTCGGTCTCCTGACGGAAGCCACGCTTACGCTTGGTGGACTTCTTGCTCAGGATGTGGCTCTTGAAAGCCTTGGCGCGCATAAGCTTGCCGGTGCCAGTCTTGCGGAAACGCTTCTTGGTGCCGCTGTGGGACTTCATCTTAGGCATGAAATACTCCTTAATCGGTTACAGAACACTAGTTACTTGGTATCGCTTGCCGCTTTATCCTCATCGAAGGCGCCCTTAATCGGGGCGAGCAGCATAAGCATGTTACGGCCTTCCATCTTAGGCTTGGACTCGACCGTAGCGTAAGGCTTGAGATCCTCGGCGAGACGCTCGAGAACGTTAAGACCCTGCTCCGGGTGAGCCATCTCACGGCCGCGGAACATGATGGTGATCTTAACGCGTGCGCCCTTCTTAAGGAAACGCAGAACGTGGCCCTTCTTGGTCTCGTAATCGCCAACGTCGATCTTGGGTCGGAACTTCATTTCCTTGACCTCGACCTTAGACTGGTTCTTACGAGCGGCCTTGGCCTTCATGGCCTGCTGGTACTTGAACTTACCGTAGTCCATGACCTTGCAGACCGGCGGCTCCGCGTTGGGAGCGATCTCGACCAGGTCGAGACCCTGATCGTCGGCGACGCGCTGGGCATCGCGGATGGCGAACAGGCCGAGCTGAGAGCCATCGACGCCAATCAAACGGCACGAAGATGCAGTGATCTCGTCGTTGATGCGGGTGTCATCAGACTTAGCTATTTTCCCTACCTCCATTCATAAAAAAATAACCCGGCGCTTCTCAGCAACCAGGTCGTACACATAGACTTCCTCGATTTGAGGAAGGTAATCTAAGTTGTATGACCAGTCAGCTGCTCATTGGCGCCAAAAGGTGGGAGCCCTCGGGTTCCTCTTTAGGGCATTGCGGGAACAACGCCTTGCGAATAATAACACGTACAACGCGCTATCACATTACGTACACGAAAAAGGGGGCCTTGACCCCCTTGAAGCGCAGGTGCATGTATGGTGCCCGAGGCGAGACTCGAAGGGCCTTCGCTTCGCGAAGCCCCGGGCTTCGGGCGCATGGCGCCCTCGCCACGCTCCGCTACAAACAGGCCACAGGCCTGTTTGCTTAACGCTCCGCGCGCTCACGCGAGTTCGGCACGAAAAAGGGGGCCTTGACCCCCTTGAACGCTCACTTGCATGTATGGTGCCCGAGGCGAGACTCGAACTCGCACGTTGTTGCCAACGGTGGATTTTGAGTCCACAGCGTCTGCCAATTCCGCCACTCGGGCACGTAATGCGTGAGTTAGTTTATCACAGCTTTCTGTTGATTAGTCCGAAAATGGAACTTCGAGCATTTTGATAAGCTCAACCTTGCGCAACATCTCCCGCTTACGACATCCACGTCCGTCAACCGAGGCCTCGCCCATCTGGTTGTCATAGGGGTCCTCACGCATGCCGTCGAAAGCAGGCACAAACTCAGCCTGGAATCGATTGTTGGCCACCATACGCCACGGATCGAGATTGCCAAAGTAGTGACGGCGGCGCCACTCCTCGCCCATCCTGCGAGCAGAAGATCCAAATGACACGTCGGCGTTGAGCCACCCGGTTTGCGGCGTATAGAACTCTGCCCAGTCGTGCGGCCCCACCGAATCAGGCGCAACATACAGGCCACTCTGCCAGCGGGCGGGCACGCCCGCGATGCGGCACATGGTGATAAACGTGAGCGCCATAACGCCGCAATCGCCGCGGAGCGAGTGTGCACAGTCATCGGCGATGGAGCCCAAAAGCAGGTACGGTGGCTGATAGCGATAGTCGATATGCTGCGTCAGATAATCATAGATAGCACGAGCGCGATCGAGCGGATCCTCGAGTCCGTCAACAACACCGGCCGTCAGCTGCTGCAGATACGGCGTGAATGCAATGTGCGGACGGTCCTCGGAAATATCCTCGGACAGCGGCGCGTCCATACGCGGATGAACCGGAAGTGTGCCACCGTAGACATCACGATAAGCAGCATCGATGTGATAACGATAAGTCACCGAGAATGAGCGCTCACTCGAAGAAGACCACGAGGCGGTACGCGCCGAAGCGTTCGCGGGAGCAACAGCACCCTCCGGCGTCATGTCGAGAATCTCGACCCGAGACTGCTGACGGCAGGCAGCCGCGACGGGAAGCCAAGCGCAAACGGTCTCCCCCTCCAGAGCGCCGGGGACAGACACGGACGCTTTAAGCGTAACGACGCGAGCCAATCCGTTTTGTGACTCCATCTCCTTGAGCATCTCGTCGCGCAGTGCTATTCCGTCCGTAGAATCGGGACGCATGCCGGGGACCTCTTTGGGATATACGCGAAGCGAATCGAGGAAGTTGTCGAGAACGAACAGCTCGCCATCGATAAAGCGCCAGTCAATACGCTTACGGTCAATCAGATCGTCAAACTGCTCCTCGGTAAACTCAGGCCACTCCTCGCGAATCATCGCAATAGCTCGATCGCGCGACACCGAAAAATGAAGCGGCGTCTCAAGCATGCGATACCGCTCGGCACGAACGCAGGCAGCAAGCGAGGGATCGGGATCTTGGGCAAGTAGGCGGTCGCAAGCCTCAATAGCCTGCGAAAGATACCCCGCGTCCTTTAAACGCAGAATCTCGGGTGGCAAGCCAACATCTAGAAAACGGAAGTCATCATTGCAAACATCAACAGAGCAACCAACGGGACCCTCGTCAATAACCTTCCCATCCGAAGGCAGCACATTAATAACAGCCATACCAAACTCCAAGTCATTAGAACTCTTGAAGTCCATTGTAGCGAGATAAAAAAGAAAGCCCCAACAAGGGAGCCATCAACACCGCCGAGCGGTAGTCAAAAAATGAATTCAGCCCAGTAACCCTGTAGCGAGTTAACGAAGGAGGCCCCGTTCACCCGAAGCTTTTCCCATTGCGCGACTTCTGGCAAAGCCAGGTGAGCGCAAGGGAAAAGCGTAGGGTGAACGGGGCCTCCGACGGGAAAGTTAAACCGCTACTTACGCCTTGTTGACGGAGCCAAACTCCTCCATGAGCTCCTTGGTGCGGGCAACGATGTTGTCGCGACCAGGCTTGAGGAGCTTGCGGGGGTCAAAGCCCTTGCCCTGCTGATCCTTGCCAGCCTCGATATACTCGCGAACGCCCTTGGCGAAGACGAGCTGCAGATCGGTGTTAACGTTGATCTTGGAGATACCCAGGGAGATGGCCTTCTTGATCTGATCCTCGGGGATGCCGGTACCACCGTGCAGAACGAGGGGCAGGTCGCCGGTCTGAGCCTTGATCTCGCCCAGACGCTCGAAGGAAAGGCCAGCCCAGTCGGCGGGATACACGCCGTGGATGTTGCCGATACCGCAGGCGAGGAAGTCGACGCCCAGGTCAGCAATCTGCTTGCACTCAGCGGGGTCAGCGAGCTCGCCGTTGGAGGTCACGCCGTCCTCGGTGCCGCCGATGCCGCCGACCTCGGCCTCGATGGACATGCCCTTGGAGTGGGCAAGCTCAACGAGCTCCTTGGTGCGGTCGAGGTTAAGCTGGAAGGTCTCCTCGTGAGAGCCGTCATACATGATGGACGTGAAGCCGGCCTCGATGCACTTGAAGCAGTCCTCGTAAGAACCGTGATCGAGGTGAAGGGCGACGGGGACGGTAACGCCCGTGGCCTCGACGGCAGCCTTGACCATGTCGGCGCAGACCTTGAAACCGCCCATCCACTTAGCGGCACCAGCGGTGCACTGAAGGATCAGCGGAGACTTGGCCCCCTCGGCGGCCTGGAGAATAGCCAGGGTCCACTCGAGGTTGTTGGTGTTGAAGGCACCGAGAGCGTACTTGCCGGCCTCGGCCTTCTTGAGCATGTCTGCTGCGTTGACGAGCATAAAAGAAACCTCCTGTAAGGTTGCTCCGATAACGCCTGAGATTTTACCACGACATACCCGAGCATAAACGTTCGTTTGTTCACGAATACCATCCGATTGGACAAATTTTGACCGTTTGCCCCACAGAATCGACCCACTGGGGAAAATAGCTTGACGATTGAGCGGTCTTCGTGGTTCGAAAGACGGCTTCGAGCC
>JAUUSS010000138.1 GCA_030841765.1 Collinsella aerofaciens
GCAGGACTGTAGAGCAGGAAAGTTCATATGCGCCACCCGGCTCCCGCGGCTCTCAGGGGCATCTCTCATGCAAAAACTGTCGTGGGGTAAAGTCCAAGGTCAATGGCGTTTTGTACCGAGAAATTCAAAAAAGTTGAAAATTCATTACATATTTGCGTTGACTTTAGGTAACTAAAGTTTCATACTCCTTTTCAACCACTGGGGGATGTGAACACGCACGGATCGTTCGCATCATGATTGAAGAGGATTTCTTAGACATGTTCACGCATCAGCTAAACATTATCAGCGTAGTAATTATCTGATGCGGGTTAGCACATACAGCTAGCCCGTACGATAACGGGCGGCTGATGAAGATGAGGGCCGTCGAGCGCAACCGACGGCCCTCATTTTTTATGTCTAGGAAGTTCTTTTTAGAGGAGGAAATGTAATGAACGGAGTTTTGCTCATGGTTGTGGCCGCGGCGGTGCTCGCCTGCGGCTATCTGGGCTACGGCCGCTGGCTGGCCAACAAGTGGGGCGTTGACAAAGAGGCCCTCACGCCGGCCAAGCGCATGAAGGACGGCAACAGCTTCTCGCCCGTCTCCGCCTTCACTGCGTTTTCGCACCAGTTCAGCTCGATCTGCGGTGCTGGCCCTGTCACGGGTACGATCGTCGCCATGGCCTTTGGCTGGCTGCCCGTCGTGCTCTGGGTCCTCGTCGGCGGCATCTTCTTTGGCGCCGTCCACGACTTTGGTGCCCTGTACGCTTCGATGAAGAACAACGGCAAGTCACTCGCTCAGCTCATCGAGAAGTATATCGGCAAGACCGGCCGTCGCCTGTTCCTGCTGTTCTGCTGGCTGTTCTGCATCATCGTCATCGCCGCCTTTACCGACATGGTCTGCAAGACGTTCATGTTCACCCCGGCCGTTGACGCTTCTGGTGCTGCTACCGGTGCCATCGACTTCACCAAGTCCTATGCCGCCGGCTGCGCTGGTACCATCTCCATCCTGTTCACCTTCGTCGCTATCGCCTTTGGTTGGGCCCAGAAGAAGTTCAACCTCACCGGCGCTGCCGAGTTCGTCACCGGCGTGGTCCTCATGGTTCTCATGTTCGCCGTCGGTATGCAGTTTCCGGTCTACCTGGATAAGTTCCAGTGGTTCGCCGTCGTCATGGTCTACCTGGTCTTCGCTGGCGCTATGCCCATCCAGATGCTCAAGACCCCGCGTGACTACCTCACTTCCATCATGATGATCGTCATGATCGTCTGCGCTGTCCTCGGCATCGTCGTCCTGGGCGTCAACGGTCAGGCCACTATCACCGCTCCGGTCTTCACCGGCTTCTCCACTGCCTCCGGCATGATGTTCCCGGTCCTGTTCGTCTCCGTCGCTTGCGGTGCTCTCTCCGGTTTCCACAGCCTCGTTTCTTCCGGCACCTCTTCCAAGCAGGTCGAGAAGGAGCAGGACGCCGTCAAGGTCGGTTACGGCGCAATGATCGTCGAGTCCTTCGTCGGCATCCTTGCCATCATCGTTGCCGGCATCATGTTCTCCGATATGAACACCGCCGGTACCGGCGCCCTCAACGCCGGTGTCGCTTCCACCCCGTTCCAGATCTTCGCCGCTGGCATCTCCCGCGGTATGCAGGCCTTCGGTGTTGACGGCACGCTCGCTACCGTCTTCATGACCATGAATGTTTCCGCTCTGGCCCTGACCTCGCTCGACGCCGTCGCCCGCATCGCCCGCACCTCGTTCTCCGAGTTCTTTGCCCAGACCAACGACGCCCTGGCCATCGAGTCCAAGGCCGGCTACATGAAGGTCCTCGGCAACCCCTGGTTCGCCACGGTCGTCACCCTGCTTCCCGGTCTCGCCCTCGCTTTTGGTGGCTATGCCAACATCTGGCCGCTCTTTGGTGCTTCCAACCAGCTGCTCGGCGGCATGACCATGATCACCCTCGCCGTGTTCTGCAAGTGCACCGGCCGCAAGGGTTGGATGCTCTACGTGCCCGTCGTCTTCCTGCTCTGCTGCACCTTCACCTCGCTGGTCCAGAGCGCCATGGGCTGCATGACCGCCGTCCAGGCCTACGGTTTCTTCGGTACCATCCCGGCTACCGCCACCACGGCCGCCGTCTCCGTCGCCGCCACCAAGGGCCTGCAGCTCGTCTTTGCCGTCCTGCTGATGGTCCTGGGCCTCATCGTCGCCGTCAACTGCCTCAAGGAGTTCTTCGGCAAGGAGGTTGGCTCCATGCCTGATGAGGAGCCCGAGTGGTCCGATATGGGCAAGGCCGAGTACGGTCGCGCCGCTGCCGCCGAGGCTCCTGCCGACGCCGAGGCCGTCAAGGCCTAGTCGGTCGGACGGGTTGAATCTCTCATCCATATGACTCGGAAAGACCGGGTCCGCAACGACGCGGACTCGGTCTTTTTTTCATGCGAAAGCGGGTGACGCTCGAGTGTTCTCGCAGATGTTTTGCGTGGATAAGGGCGTGCGTTGTACCATATAGACGTATATGTGTACATATGAAAGGGGCCCCGTGGCCAAGACGGTATATTCCGATAATCAAAACAATGTCGATGCTTTGGCTGAGCGCCTGAGCAGCCAGACGTCGCTTTCTGCCGAGCGCGCCAAGCTGGTTGCCTACGACCTGCTCTGCCGCAAGGCGCTCAAGATTAAGTCGAGTGCGCTGGCGCAGATTTTCCGCTCCGTCGATAAGGAGTGCGACACCAAGGCGATGCGCGATGAGCTTATCGCGGCAAAGATCGTGACCAAGATCGAGGGTAGCGGCATTAACGGGCGCCCGGCGTTCTATACCATCAATGCCGAGATCCGCGATGCCCAAGAGCAGCCTGCCGAGTCCGTCGAGGGTTTTGTCGTCGAGGATTCCGCTGACGTGCCTGCTGTGGAAGAAGCTGCTCCGCGTGAGCATGTCGATACCGATGAGTTGCTCGATGAGAACGTCGTGCGTGCCTTTACGGCCAAGGCAGGACGCGGCGGTTTTGGCGGGGGTGGCAAGCGCGATGCGCAGCGCCGCGCCCAGCAGGAGCGCTTCCGTCGCGCCGTTGCTCAAAAGGGTGAGACGGATGCTGAGGCCGTCGAGGAAAAGCCCGTCGGGATGCAGGAGCCGACTCTCGCTCAAGAGCATGCTGAGATCCAGGAGCCCAAGCGTCGCCGCGGTGCCCACTTTAAGGCCGAGCAGCGAGGTGCCGCATGCGAGGTCCAGGATTCCGTCGAGGCTGCTGACGCGTCCGATGAACCGGCCAAGAAGGCTCCGGGTTCATGCCGTCCCGGACGTGGTTTTGAGGGGCGCGCGTATCCCGTAAGGCGTCAGGAGAAGAGCGAACCGGCTTCGACCACTCAGGGCGAGAAGGACGAGAAGGCCGTTGAGCCGGTGGCTCGCGACCAAAAGCCTGTTGAGCCGCAGCTTGAGGTTGATGCCGAGGCCAAGGGCCAGCAGCCTACTGATGAGCAGACGGAGCAGGGCGCGTCGAGCAAGCCTCGCCGCCGTCGCCATCGTGGGGGCCGCAGTTCCCATGCCGAGACTGCAACCGAGAAGACCACGCCGCAGAACGAGGATGCGAAGGCCGAGGTTTCTTCGGGGCAGCCTAAGCGCCAGTCAGCGAAGGAGAGCAAGTCCGATCGTCCGCAGAAGCAGGCGTCTATGCCGAAGCGCGAGCGCAATCCCCAAGGCGATTCTAAGCGCAAGTCTCAGAAGAAGCCGGAGTCTGCCGCAGTAGATACTGCTGCCCAGCAGCCCGAGTCGGCCGCCCACGGCGAGGTCTCGGCGCTTGCCCTTGCCCGCGTTTTAGGCAGGCAGCTGTTCAAGGTTGTCCCCACGCCTATGGCGCTCTCCAAGATCAAGGAGCAGCAGACACAGATCGTAAAGGTCGAGGGCAAGGACGGCAAAAAGGCTCCGCAGCGCACTCAGCACAACGAGATGTCCAACCGCAAGATTGCCGAGGAAATCGCAATCATCCAGGCTTGGATCGAGCAGAACCGAGGTGCCGATACGCCGGTTGCCTCGCGCCGCCAGCGTGCCTACCAGATCTTTAACGACGAGAAGGCTTTTGACGGCAAGCACGGTGAGCGCCTGATCAGACGTATGACCGAAAAGGGCATCAGCATGCAGGCGATCAAGGTCGCCCCCAATCGCCCCGTGCACTTTACGGGCTTCTTTACGCTGGGTGCCGACAAGCCGTTCATTATGGTCGAGAACCTGGATACCTATGACGAGATCGTCAAGCTCCTGCGCGGACGCAAACATGCCAAGCTCTTTGGTACCAAGGTGGGCGGCGTGATTTTTGGCGGCGGCTGCAAGGCAAGCGTCTCGCACGCACTGGATGATTATCTGGCCGAGATTGGCTATCGCTTTAACTACGTCTACTACGTGGGCGATATCGATCGCGAGGGCGCGCGCATCGTCGAGCAGGCTCGCAATGCCAATGTGGTTGAGATTCGCCTGCATGCCGGCATGTACCGCGCCATGCTCGCCGAGCATAAGCGTCGCGTGAAGGCCGGCGGCGAGTGCGAGCCCGCGGCTGCCAACCAGGGCGTGCCGCAGAACCTGGCGGCGACGATCAAGGATCTGCCCATGGTTACGCGCGTGCAGTTCCGCAACGTGCTGCGCGAGGGCGGGCGCATTCCGCAGGAGATCCTGATGACCGCCGACTATCGGGATGGCGACTCGGGAAGCTTCGACCGCATGCTCAACAACTAGGGCGTTCGGCCCCGGGAGAGTGGGGACACCGGCTTAGGTTTCCTGCTCTACAGTCCTGCTCACGACGGAGGCCACATTAAGTGGCCTCCTGTT
>JAUUSS010000139.1 GCA_030841765.1 Collinsella aerofaciens
TGCCGTGCGAAGCCGTCGCTCCCTGTTCTCGAGCACCCAGCAGCTTTTGTTTAGCATGCTGGGCTACACGTCTGCTGCCTACATTTTCTTCGATATGATCTGGACGCTCTCGGACGGCGTGAGCACTCCTGTAGGCATCACGGCCAACTGGATTTCCAACGCGGTTTCGTTTTCGCTGTTCGCCATCGCGTGCCTCATTTGGTTTTTCTATTCCGAGACGATGCAGGGCTCACGGCTCCTGACCACGCCCTACAGGGTGGTACTTTTAACGTTGCCAACCGCATTGGTGGTCGTGCTGGCATTTACCAGCTACTGGACGCACGCTATGTTCTATATCGATGCGCAGGGCGTATATCGTCGCGGCTTTGCTTATATGATCCAGCCCATCGTGAGCTACTGCTACGTCATATATACGTCCTTGCATGCCTTTATTCAGGCTCGAAAAGTCGAAAGCCTGCAAAAGAAGGCCATTTATCGCACCCTCGCCTTTTTTGCGGTTCCCGCTCTGGTGGGCGGTACCTTCCAGGTTTTGTTTTCGGTACCGGGCCTTTGCGTCGGTATAACGCTGAGCATCCTGCTGCTCTACATCATCTGCCAGGAGCAGCTGATCTCGACCGACCCGTTGACTGGCCTTAACAATCGCAACCGTTTTGAGACCTATATGCTGTCGCTGTTCTCGGGTACTGACCAGGCCGAGGGTGTGTATCTGCTTATGATGGACGCTGACGGCTTTAAGCAGATTAACGACCGGTATGGACATGTTGAGGGCGATCATGCCCTCCAGGTCATATCTGCTACGCTCAAAGAGGTCTGCTCGGCGTCTGGTGGCTTTATCGCACGTTATGGTGGCGATGAGTTCGTGGTGCTTCAAAAGGCGACGGCGGAGCAGGACATCATAGACCTGTGTTCGGTGATTAACGACGAGCTCGCTCGTGCCAAGGTGCCGTATGCATTGCGGATGTCCATCGGTTACGCGTGGGTCGGCGATAGCGTTGACACCTGGCAAGACTTACTTCGCGCTGCCGATGCGGAGCTCTACCGCGTCAAGGCCGAGAAAAAGAAAGCCGGCGTACAAATACGCTAGAAAAAAAGGGCGCACGACCGTTGCGATGGTCGTGCGCCCCTTTTGCGTTTGTGGGGGCCACCGGCCATAATGCCCAGGCGCGGTGCGGCAAGACGGGCGTCTGCCGCCGCGACTCGGTACGAAATCAACGAGAACCAGTGTGCTCCATTAAGCTAAAGTATGCGAATGCCCTCCCTAAAAAGGTGAGC
The DNA here is from genome assembly GCA_030841765.1 of Collinsella aerofaciens. GTDB lineage: Bacteria > Actinomycetota > Coriobacteriia > Coriobacteriales > Coriobacteriaceae > Collinsella > Collinsella aerofaciens_AV. Next base: position 1,273 of record JAUUSS010000139.1, read on the forward strand.
TCGCTAGGCTTTTTTGGGTTTGTTGACGATGATGATGCCGCCGCAGACCAACAGCAGGGCAACGATGACGGTAACGAGGCTCGTGCCAGCGCCCTCGCCGAGCAGCAGCGCGCTCAGCACCACACCAAAGACGGGGTTCATAAATCCAAAGACAGAGACGCGGCTGACGGGGTTGACGGCAAGCAGGCGCGACCACAGCGAGTAGGCGACCGCGGAGATAAGCGCCATGTAGATGATGAGCGCGATGGCGGGGACAATCGCTGTGGGGGAGAGTGCGCCACCCATCAAAAAGCCGATGGCGGTGAGGACCAGGCCGCCGACCAAGAACTGCCACCCGGCAAGCAAAACACCGTCGTGCTTGCGCGAGAAGATGCCGATCAGGCAGGTCGAAAGAGCACCCGCGACAGTGGAGGCTAGGATAAAGCCCTCGCCGTCGAGCGTAAAGCCAAAGGTGCCGTCCGCGCCCGAAAGGTTGACGAGCGCGACGCCGGCAAAGCCCAGCGCACAGCCAAGCACCTTGGCCGTACTGAGCTTCTCGGTGTGAAATGCCAGGGCGGCAAAGAGGATTGCGAGGAAGTTGGCGCTGGCCTCGATGATGGAGCTCGACATGGCGCTGGCGCGCGAGAGGCCCAGATAGAAAAAGAAGTACTGACCGATGGTCTGAAAGAGCGACAAGATAAAGATGGGCTTGATATCGCGTGCCTGTGGGACGAGCGGGCGGCGCTGGGCTGCACTCATACCGGCGATAACCAGGATACCGGCAAGTGTGAAACGCAAACCTGCAAAGAGTAGCTGCGAGGCGCTATCGTGCGCCGGGATACCAAACAGCTCGTAACCGATCTTGATGCAGGGGAAAGCCGACCCCCAGAGCGCGCAGCAGACGAGGCAACCCAGGATGAGTCCGGGCAGAGTGGCGAGATACGGCTTGCGGCTTTCCATGATGTTCTTCTCCCATACGCGCAAATAAAAAAGAACCCGCCACCGGGCGTGCCGGTGGCGGGTGTTGTTGCCCGAGGGGATTGTACCCGATGGGAAAGGTTTAAGCGAAGTAGGCTACGCCGCTCTCAAAGATCGGCATGAACTTGTCGCCGGGGACATGCTCGGGCACGTTGCGGTACAGGTTGTCGCCGCGGCGCTCGGCATGGCCCATCTTGCCCAGGACACGGCCGTCGGGGCTCGTGATGCCCTCGATGGCGAGTGCGGAGCCGTTGGGGTTGACGGAGAGATCCATGCTGGGCTTGCCGTTCTCGCCCACGTACTGCGTGGCGACCTGGCCGTTGGCGATCAGCTGGGCGAGCACTTCGTCATTGGCGACAAAGCGGCCCTCGCCGTGGCTGATGGCGACGGTGTAGGGGTCGTCCAGGCTGCACTGCGACAGCCACGGGGACAAGTTGGACGAGATGCGGGTGCGCACCAGACGGCTCTGGTGGCGACCGATGGTGTTGAACGTCAACGTGGGCGCATCGGGCGTGGCGTCGACGATGTCGCCGTAGGGCACCAGGCCGAGCTTGATCAGGGCCTGGAAGCCGTTGCAGATACCCAGCATCAGGCCATCGCGGGCCTTGAGCAGGTCGCGGACTGCCTCGGTGACCTCGGGAGCGCGGAAGAACGCCGTGATGAACTTGGCGGAGCCGTCGGGCTCGTCGCCGCCCGAGAAGCCGCCGGGGATCATGACGATCTGGCTTGCGCGGATGCGGCGGGCAAGCTCGTGGGTGCTCTCGGCGACGGCCTCGGGCGTGAGGTTGTTGATCACGAAGGTGTCGGCCTTGGCGCCGGCGGCGCGGAAGGCACGGGCGCTATCGTACTCGCAGTTGTTGCCGGGGAACACGGGGATAACCACGCGCGGGCGGGCGATCTTGGCGCCGCCGTACACGTGGATGTCCTTGGCGCGGAAGTCGATGGTCTCGACCTCGGGGGTCTCGTCGGCGCTGCGGTAGGCAAAGACGCCCTCGATGCCGCTCTCCCAGGCCTCCTGGAGCTCGGAGAGCTCGATGACTTCGGAGCCGGTGTCGATGACATAGCCCTCGACGGTGGTGCCCAGGGGCTCGACGACAACGCCGTCGGCGACCTCGGGCAGCTCGGCATCCTCGGCGAGCTCGACGATAAAGCTGCCGTAGAGCGGGGTGAAGAGGCTCTCCACGTCTACATCCTCGGCAAGCTCGATACCGATCTGGTTACCGATGCACATCTTAAAGAGGCTCTCGGCGCCGCAGCCGTAGCCGGGCGTGGAGATGGCCAGGGCGTTGCCGGTAGCAGTGAGCGCCTCGACGGCGTCAAACGCGGCGAGCAGCTGCTGAGCATCGGGGCGGTAGTCCTCGCCATAGGTGGCGGGGGCGATGCGGACGACGCGGTGCGTGAGGCCCTTGAACTCGGGCGAGACGGCGCGGGCGGCCTTGCCCACGGCGACGGCGAAGCTGATCAGGGTCGGCGGAACGTTGAGCTCGCCGGCCTCGTCCTCAAACGAACCGCTCATAGAGTCCTTGCCGCCGATGGCGCCGGCACCCAGGTCGACCTGGGCCATAAGGGCGCCCAGGACGGCTGCCGTGGGCTTGCCCCAGCGCTCGGCCTCGGTGCGCAGACGCTCGAAGTACTCCTGGAAGGAGAGATAGGCGCGCTTGTGCTCAAAGCCGGCAGCCACGAGCTTGGCGATGGACTCGACCACGGACAGGTAGGCGCCCGCAAACTGGTCGGCCTCCATCAGATAGGGGTTAAAGCCCCATGCCATAGCGCTCGCCGTGGTGGTCTCGCCGTCCACGGGGAACTTGGCGACCATGGCAGAGCTCGGAGTGAGCTGCGTCTTGCCGCCAAAGGGCATGAGCACGGTCGCGGCGCCGATGGTGGAGTCGAAGCGCTCGGAAAGGCCCTTGTTGGAGGCGACGTTGAGGTCGGTGACCAGCGAGGTCATGCGCTCGGTAAGCGTGGTGCCGGCCCAGCTGGGCTGCCACACGCTGCGGGCGCAGACGTGGGCGACCTGGTGCTTGGGCGCACCGTTGGAGTTGAGGAACTTGCGGGATAGATCGACGATGGCGACGCCGTTCCAGGCCATGCGCATACGCGGCTCGGCGGTAACCTCGGCGATGACGGTTGCCTCCAGGTTCTCCTCGGCGGCGTAGCCCATGAACTCCTCGACGTCACCGTCGGCGACGGCGCAGGCCATGCGCTCCTGGGACTCGGAAATGGCGAGCTCGGTGCCGTCCAGGCCGTCGTACTTCTTGGTTACGGTATCAAGGTCGACATACAGGCCGTCGGCAAGCTCGCCCACGGCGACCGAGACGCCGCCGGCGCCAAAGTCGTTGCAGCGCTTGATCAGACGGCAGGCGTCGCCGCGGCGGAACAGGCGCTGCAGCTTGCGCTCGACTGGGGCGTTGCCCTTCTGGACCTCGGCACCCGAGGTCTCGATCGACTCGGTGTTCTGGGTCTTGGAGGAGCCGGTGGCGCCGCCGATGCCGTCACGGCCGGTGCGGCCGCCCAGCAGGATGA
>JAUUSS010000010.1 GCA_030841765.1 Collinsella aerofaciens
AAAGGGAAGAGGCGGGGCATGCCCCGCCTCTTACACCACATCTCTGCGCGCTACCTGGTTTTGACCCCCGTGTTCAAAAAATGCCAAATATGAGTACTGTTGCAAAAGAGGTGGCATATTTTTCGGCCTGTCCTGAGTAAAAATGGGCTCAAAATCAATTTATCTAACCCCCTTTAAAGGGCGTTTGACGGCTTTCAACCTCTTCAAATCGCTTAAAGTAAGCAATTTGCTCTCGATTTTGCTGCTACTAAATTGGTGGCAGTACTCATATTTGCCACTTTTTGCCCACGAGGTGTTCAGAGGAGCTCTCGACAAACATCTAACGCTACAATAACTACCACGAGGCTGGGTTTGCCGGCCGAATGTGCGATGTCGTGGGAGGGGACATGGTCGAATTTACGAAGACGATTAAAGATCCGTTGGGATTGCATGCCCGCCCGGTTGCGCTGCTCTATGACATTATCGCCAAGCATCGTAGTGACGTGTCGGTCAGCATCGGTGACCGCCATACCGACGGTCGCGACGTTATAGGGCTCATGGCACTCTGTGGCGAATGTGGCGAAGACGTCGTGTTCCGCGTTTCGGGCGTGGATGAGGCTTCCTGCGTCACGTCGATCAGAAACCTCTCGCTTTAGCCACAACAATGTTGCAAGGGGACGGTCCCTTTGTCGCATTCATTGGCATCAAGAGGCGCCGCAAAGAGACGGTCTTTGCGGCGCCTCTTTTGTTTCGTATAGGAAACTTTTTCGAAATCTGAATGGGGACCCTTTCCAAAAAGTTTACCACGTGCTAGTTTACTATAGCGAACATAGACGTGGTTAACTTTTTACGCGTCGATGTTGAGGACGAACTGACGTTAGGAGCAACTCATGTCTTGCGGACCGCAGATGCCGGCCATGCCGCTTTCGATGGTAAAAGCGGGCGAAACCGTGCGCGTGTCTCGTGTAAAGGGCAATGAGGACATGAAGCACCACCTCAAGGACCTCGGCTTTGTCGAGGGCAACGAAATCCACGTGGTGAGCTCGAGTGGTGCCAATATCATCGTCACGGTGCTGGGCGCACGCTTTGGCATCGATTCCAAGGTTGCCATGCACATCATGACCGTCGGTTAGTCCGCAGCATTTCATAAAAACCGAAAGGGGGACAAGAGGATGAAGACGTTGGGTGACGTTAAGGTGGGCGAGAGCTCCACCATCGTCAAGCTTCACGGTGAGGGTGCGCTTCGCCGCCACCTTATGGACCTGGGGCTCATCAAGGGCACTTCGTTCAAGGTCGTGAAGGTTGCACCGCTCGGTGATCCGGTCGAGATCAACGTGCGCGGCTACGAGCTTTCCATCCGCAAGGAGGAGGCCGCCGTCGTCGAGGTTCAGTAAGGACTCGCGGCGCATATTTCTGCAGATCAAGTTAGGTTTTTCTAACTTAATGCAGCAACTTTAAAGCACATTATCCAGCCTGCGCGGAGAAAGCAGCGCGGGCAAACAAGGAAGAAGGATTGAATGGCGGATTCTCAGATCCATGTCGCGCTGGCGGGTAACCCCAACTGCGGCAAGACCACGCTTTTCAACCTGATCACCGGCGCCAACGGCTACGTTGGCAACTGGCCCGGCGTCACGGTTGAGAAAAAGGAAGCCAAGCTCCTAAGCGACAAGAACGTTACCATCACGGACCTCCCTGGCATCTACTCGCTTTCCCCCTACAGCCCCGAGGAGCAATGCTCGCGCGATTACCTCATGAGCGGCGAGCCCGATGTTGTCGTCCAAGTTGTCGATGCCACCAACCTCGAGCGCAACCTGTACCTGGCGCTTCAGGTCATCGAGACCGGCCTGCCCGTGGTCGTTGCCCTCAACATGGCCGACTTGGTCGAGAAGAACGGCGACAAGATCGACACCGACAAGCTTTCCAAGAAGCTCGGCTGCCCGGTTATGATGATCTCCGCTCTTAAGAACAAGGGCATCACGGAGCTCTTCGAGCAGGTTAAGAAGTCCGCTGCTTCCAAGGGCCAGGTGCCGGAGCACAAGTTCGACTCCTCCATCGAGGACGTTCTGGACCACATCGAGAACAACCTGCCGGCAAGCGTCCCCGCCAACAAGCGCCGCTACTATGCCGTCAAGCTGTTCGAGCGCGATGCGGACGCCTGCAAGCTCATCAACCTCACCAAGGAGAAGGCCGCTCGCGTCGAAGAGCTGGTCGCTCAGTGCGAGCAGGACTGCGACGATGACGCCGAGTCCATCATCACCGGCGAGCGCTACGGCGTCATTGCCCACATCATCGACGAGTGCCTCACCAAGGCTCCTGCCAAGATGAGCACCTCCGAGAAGATCGACCGTGTGGTTACCAACCGTATCCTGGGCCTGCCGATCTTTGTGGTCATCATGTTCTGCGTGTACTACATCGCCGTTTCCACCTTGGGTGGCACGGTGACGGACTTCACCAACGACCAGCTCTTCGGCACCGACGGCTGGTACGTGCTCGGTCAGGGCCGCGACGCCTATGACGCGGCTGTCGAGGCTGCGGGCGACAATGCCGACTCGGTCGATCCGGCGCAGTACGGCCCCTATGTCCCGGGTATTACCACTATGGTGCACGATGCCCTCGTGGCGGGCGGCACCGAGGACGGTGGCCTGGTCGACTCGCTCGTCTGTGAGGGTATCGTCGGCGGCCTGGGTGCCATCTTTGGCTTTGTGCCGCAGATGTTCCTGCTGTTCGTCATGCTGTCCTTCCTGGAGGACTGCGGCTATATGGCCCGCGTCGCCTTCATCATGGACCGCGTGTTCCGCCGCTTTGGCCTGTCCGGTAAGTCCTTCATCCCCATGCTCGTGTCCTCGGGCTGCGGCGTCCCCGGCGTCATGGCCACCAAGACCATCGAGAACGAGAAGGACCGCCGCATGACGGTCATGACCACCACGTTCATTCCCTGTGGCGCCAAGCTGCCGATCATCGCCCTGCTCATGGGTTCCATCATCGGCGATTCTTCCACCACCGCCGCGTGGATTAGCCCGCTCTTCTACTTCCTGGGCGTCTTTGCCGTCATCGCCTCGGGCCTCATGCTCAAGAAGACCAAGCTCTTCGCCGGTCGCCCGACGCCGTTCGTTATGGAGCTTCCCGCCTACCACTTCCCGGCGATCCGCTCTTGGGCGCTGCACGTGTGGGAGCGCTGCTGGGCCTTTATCAAGAAAGCCGGCACGGTCATCTTCGCGTCCACCGTCGTGGTTTGGTTCCTCTCCAACTTTGGTAGCTACAACGGCTCCTTTGGCTTCCTGCCTGCGATGGACGGCATTCCCGAGGAGTTCATGGACTACTCCGTGCTCGCCATGCTGGGCAACCTGGTTGCTTGGATCTTCGCCCCGCTCGGCTTTAGCACCTGGCAGGCAACCGCACTGACCGTCTCTGGCCTCGTCGCCAAGGAGAACGTCGTCGCCACCGCCGGCTCGCTGCTGTCCGTCGCCGACGCGGGCGAGACCGACCCGAGCCTGTGGACCGCGTTTGCCGGCATGTTCCCCACCATGGGCGCTTGCGTGGCCTTCGGCGCCTTCAACCTGCTGTGCGCTCCGTGCTTTGCCGCCATTGGCACCATCCGCAACCAGATGGACTCTGGCAAGTGGACCGCGATTGCCATCGGCTACGAGTGCGCCTTCGCTTGGGTGATCGGCCTGTTCATCAACCAGTTCTACAACCTGCTTGTCCTTGGGCAGTTTGGTATCTGGACGGTTGTGGCCATTGTGCTGCTGGTTGCGATGCTCTTCCAGATTTTCCGTCCCATGCCCAAGCATGCATGGACCGATGAGGACGAGACCAACGCTGCCTCCGCCGCAGTTTCCGCTTAAGTCCGAATAAGGATTAACCCCTTTCCACGAGCCCGGGTGTCCCAGCGACACCCGGGCTTTTTGGTGGGGGAGATGTGGCGTTTCCGCAGATAAAACCGACCAAAACAAACCTGTCCCTTTTTGGTAGGTGGAGAATGGGGTAAAGTAAGTGATGGTTAACTAGAGGAGGCTTGCTATGGCACCTATCGATATTGTTGTACTGGCTGTTATCGGTATTGCGTTTGTCGCGGTATGCGTGCGCATCTACCGCAAGGGCACCTGCGCCGACTGCGCTCAGGGCGGCGTTTGCACGGGGCATTGCTCCAACAAAAAGACGTGCGCCGCGCTTAAGGGCGTGGACAAAATCGCCGAAGACTTGGGCCGCGGTATCAAATAAGGTCCGGACATCCAAGCGCTCCGCGGGCATCCGTTCGCGGGGCGCTTTGTGCATTTGAGGGAGAGCACGGCGAGTCGAAGAGTATTTTTGGGGTATCGTTAACTGGACTATTAATTGGCAACTTATCTATAACGGAGTAACCGCATGAGCGCTCGCGTAACCATGAAGGACATAGCCGCCGAGCTTGGCGTTTCCATCAATACCGTGCACAAGGCTCTGACGGGAAAGGCCGGCGTGAGCGAATCCGTGCGCGCCAAGGTGAACGCTAAGGCCGAGGCCATGGGCTATCACCGCAACACAAGTGCCTCAAGCCTGCGCCGCAAGGATATCAATCTGGTGTTTTGCCTGCCCCGCGCATCGCGCGAAGGAGCGTACTTTTTCCGTTACCTGTGGGAAGGCTGCAATCGCTTTGAACAGGAGGTCATCGACCGGGGCATTACGGTTGAGCGCGTTGAATTTGGCGTGGGCGGCTACGCTGATGCACTCGAGCAAATCGACGAGCGTCTGCAGGTGGGCGAGAAGATTGATGGCTTGCTCGCCTATGCGCCGGGCGACGATCGTGCGACTGAGCTTTTGGGGCAGATCGCCGAGGCGGGCGTGACGATTGAGCTTGTCGACGGCGACCGTCCGCATTTGAATCGTTTGGGTGCGAGCTTGGCCGATTATTCGACGGCAGGCAGCCTTATGGCCGAGCAGGCGGCAAACCTGGTCCATGCTTCTGGGGCCGACGCCCGCGTGCTCCTTTTGACAGGCGACCCATATACCGATTCGCACTATCTAACCGCCCGCGCCTTCCACAATTACCTGCGCGAACGTGATATTCCATGGCAGGTTGAGGATCTTGCAGGTGCCCATGCGCAAGTCAAACAACTCGAGCATGAGCTCGAAAAGCGCTTGAGTGCGCCGGACGCCCCCGAACTTATCTGTAGCGTTTTTGCCGTTGGTTCCGAAGTGGTTGCCGACGCGCTCGTCTCGACCGGCAAGGCCGGTCGGGTCATGGTGATCGGCAACGACCTGTTTCCCGAAAGCGCCCTGGCCTTGCGCCGCGGTATCTTTACCAATATTGTCTATAAGGACCCGACGAGCCTGGCGTATCGCGGCGCCAAGACACTGGGCGATTATTTGCTGTGGGGAAGGACCCCGACGGAGCCCGTCCAGAAGGGCGCCGTCGAGATGGTATTTGCCAGCAATGTCGACCGCTACTGCGAACTTGCGGGTATTTAGCCGATTGAGCAGGTACCCCCTCTTGCGACGTGCATTTTTGGGAGTATTCAGCATTGGCATGCCCTGAATGAGGTGCAGAACGACTGTTTTAAGTGCCCCCGATGGCGTAATTTGCCATCGGGGGCACTTTTTATGCCGATCGGGCGCTATCTGCGTTCCAAATAGGACGCTGAGGATGGCGCACGGCGCGCTCCAATGCTGAATACTCCCAAAAATGTACGTCGGGACATGACCCACCTGAGCAAAAGCGCTCAAGTTCGGTGTTCGGGGACGCCAACCGGTCCGCAATGCATGCAAGTCACAGCTCCGGCAACCGTTGAACGGGCAAAACCTACCGTTCACCCCATGGTTGTTAGGTGAACGTTCACCTTTTGAGTCGTAATGGATTAGTATGGTGAACGTTCACCTAGAGGATGACGAGCGTATTGTGCGCCCGCTCCGCAAACAAAGGGGTTGTTTGATGAAAAACTTCATGGACGATCAGGATTTCCTGCTGAGCACCAAGACCGGCGAGGAGCTGTTCCACAACTTTGCCGAGGGCATGCCCATCGTCGACTACCACTGCCACATTTCTCCCAAGGAGATTTGGGAGGACAAGCGTTTCGAGAACATCACCGAGGTTTGGCTGGGCGGCGACCACTACAAGTGGCGCCTGATGCGTGCCAACGGCGTCGACGAGCGCTTTATCACTGGCGACGCCCCTGCTCGCGAGAAGTTCCAAAAGTGGGCCGAGACCCTGGGTCGCTGCGTCGGCAACCCCGTCTTTGAGTGGAGCCACCTGGAGCTTAAGCGCTACTTTGGCTACGAGGGCGTCCTCAACGGCAAGACTGCCCAGGAGGTTTGGGACCTTGCCAACGCCAAGCTCGCCGAGGCCAGTTTCACCTGCCGCAACCTGATCAAGCAGTCCAACGTCCGCATGATCTGCACTACTGACGACCCCGCCGACAGCTTTGAGTGGCACAAGAAGATTGCCGCCGACGACAGCTTTGACGTTCAGGTCGTTCCCGCCATGCGCCCCGATGCCGCTTTGCGCATCGAGCGCGGCCAGGAGTTTGCCGACTACTGCAAGCACCTCTCCGAGGTTGCCGGCGTTGAGGTCAGCGACTTTGAGGGCATGAAGGCTGCCATTTCCAAGCGCTACGACGTTGCTCACGAGCTGGGCTGCCGCGCATCCGACCATGCACTCGACTACGTTATGTACGTCCCGGCTACCGCCGACGAGATCGAGGCTATCTTTGCCAAGGGTCTGGCTGCCGAGCCGCTTACCGAGGAAGAGGTCCTCAAGTACAAGACTGCCTTTATGCAGTTTGTCGCTGGCGAGTATGTCCGTCTGGGCTGGGCCATGCAGCTGCACTTTGGCTGCAAGCGCGACAACAATCGCGCCATGTTTGCCAAGCTCGGTCCCGATACCGGCTACGACTGCATCTCCAACTACACGCCGTCCGACCAGCTCGCCGATTTCCTCAACTCCATTCAGGAGACTTGCGGCCTGCCCAAGACCATCCTGTACAGTCTGAACCCCATCGACAACACCATGATCGATACCGTGATGGGCTGCTTCCAGGAGGCTCCGACTGCCGGTAAGATCCAGAACGGCTCCGCCTGGTGGTTCAACGACAACGAGGTCGGTATGCGCGAGCAGCTCACGGCTCTGGCTAACGAGGGCGTGCTGGGCAACTTTGTGGGCATGCTTACCGATTCCCGCTCCTTCCTGTCCTACCCGCGTCACGAGTACTTCCGTCGCGTGCTGTGCGGCGTGATCGGCGAGTGGGTCGAGCAGGGCAAGTATCCGGCCGACATGGAGCTGCTGGGAGCCATCGTGCGCGACATCAGCTACAACAACGCGGTCCGTTACTTTGGCTTTGACCTGGATACCGTCGAGGCCTAAACCCGCATCGAATCACACCGAACTCGGGAGCGCCGTTGCCACACGCGGCGCCCCCCGTTTTGCCTGCACGCTAACAGCAATCTAAGGAGAGACATCGATGGAGAACATCAGCTACGAGACGCTCGAGAAGATCGGCTACAAGGGCTACCTGCTGCCCAAGGACGCGCCCGAGAAGGTTCTGCAATTTGGCGAGGGCAATTTCCTGCGCGCCTTCGTCGACCGCTTCTTTGACATGGGCAACGAGGCGACCGGCTGGAATGGCAAGGTTGTCATGGTGCAGCCCATCAGCGGTGCCTTTGGCTTTGCCGACGGTATCAATGCCCAGGACGACCTGTACACCGTGCTGGTGCGCGGCAAGGAGGACGGCAACACGGTCGACGAGTCCCGCGTGATCAGCGCTTGCAGCCGCTGCATCAACCCGTACCGCGAGGACGACTACCGCGCCATGATGGAGGTCGCCGTCTCTGACGACCTGGAGATTATCGTCTCCAACACCACCGAGGCCGGTATCGCCTACGACCCGTCCTGCAAGGCCGACGACATGCCGCCCGCGAGCTTCCCCGCCAAGCTTGCCCAGGTGCTCCACACCCGCTGGGCTGCCGGCAAGCCGGGCGTCATCGTGCTCGCCTGCGAGCTCATCGATCACAACGGCGAGGAGCTGCTGCGCATCATGAACCAGTACGTGAGCGACTGGGGCTGGGAGGACGAGTTTGCGCAGTGGATGGCCAACGACTGCACCGTCTGCACCACGCTCGTCGACACTATCGTCCCCGGCCGCATCCGCGACCCCAAGGAGGCCGCTGCCGTGGCTGAGCGCCTGGGCTACGAGGATCCCTTCCTGGCCGTGCGCGAGCCCTTCCAGATGTGGGGCATCCAGGGCGACGAGTCGCTTGCCGAGAAGCTTCCCTTCGTAAAGGCCGGCCTGCCGGGCGTCTTTGTGACCCCCGACGTCACCCCGTACAAGAAGCGCAAGGTCCGCATCCTCAACGGTGCCCATACCGCCTTTGTCCCGGGTTCCTGGGTTGCCGGCTTTGACATCGTGCGCGATTGCATGCACGACGAGACCGTCCGCGGCTTCATGAACACCATGCTCTACGACGAGGTCATCCCGACGCTTGCCGCCGACCTGGATGTCGAGGACTGCAAGGCCTTTGCCGCCGCCGTCGAGAACCGCTTTGACAACCCGTTTATCGACCACGCGCTGCTCTCCATTTGCCTCAACTCCACGGCCAAGTGGCGCGCTCGCGATCTGCCCACGCTCAAGGACTATGTTGCCGAGACCGGCAGCCTTCCCAAGTGCCTGGCCACGAGCCTCGCTACGCTCATCGCCTTCTACACGCAGGAGCTTGTGTCCCGCGAGGGCGATGGCCTGCACTTGCGCCGTGCCGACGGCACCGAGTACACCGCTCAGGACGATGCCTTCGTGCTCGACTTTTACGCCGCTCACGCTGGCGCCGATGATGCCGAGCTGGTGCATGACGTGCTCACCAACGAGCAGATGTGGGGCGAGGACCTTACGCAGATCGCCGGTCTTGAGGAGTTCGTCGTCAGCACACTCGCCGTCGTGCGTGCCGAGGGCGCCAAGCAGGCCTTCGCCAACGCTCAGGCGTAAATTCCCGGTGCGGGCGCCAGACGGCTTGCCCGCGCCTCGACTTCTGCTCAACCTGTAGGGTTAGGACCATTTGTAATGAACACTATCCAGATCAATCCGGCCGATAACGTGATCGTCGCGCTGTCGCCGCTTGCCAAGGGTGCCGCCGTAACGGTTCCCGGCGCGGGTGAGGTCGTTGCCGTGGAGGATATCCCGCAGGGCCACAAGATGGCCGTGCGCTCCATTGCGGCTGGCGAGGACGTTATCAAATACGGTCTTCCTATCGGCCACGTGACGGAGGACATCCAGCCCGGCCAGTGGCTGCACACGCATAACGTCAAGACCAACCTTTCGGGCGAGGTCGAGTACGCATACAACCCGACGCATCCGGTCGTTGAGCCGGTTGAGCCCGAGACCTTTATGGGCTTCCGTCGCGCCGACGGTCGCGCCGCCACGCGCAACGAGCTGTGGATTATCCCTACGGTCGGCTGCGTCAACGAGGTCGCGCGCGCCATGTGCGAGCAGGCTCAGGATTTGGTCGAGGGTTCGCTGGAGGGCGTTTACTACTTCCCGCATCCCTTTGGCTGCTCCCAGACCGGCGCCGACCACGCCCAGACACGCCGTCTGCTGGTGGCGCTATCGCGTCACGCAAACGCTGCGGGCGTGCTGTTCCTGTCGCTCGGCTGCGAGAACTGCACGCATCAGCAGGTGCTCGACGAGCTGGGCGAGTACGATCACGAGCGCGTTCGCTTCCTTACCTGCCAAGATGTTGCCGACGAGCAGGTCGAAGGCCACAAGATTCTGTCTGAGCTGGCCGACCTGGCCAAGCAGGCCAAGCGTGAGCCCATTCCAGCCTCCGAGCTGGTCATTGGCCTTAAGTGCGGTGGCTCTGACGGTCTTTCGGGCATTACCGCCAACCCCACGATCGGTCGCGTGAGCGATATGCTCGTCGCCCGCGGTGGCACGTCGGTGCTCACCGAGGTCCCCGAGATGTTTGGCGCCGAGAGCATTCTGCTCGATCGCTGCGAGGACGAGCAGGTGTTTAACGCCGCCTCCGACATGCTCAACGGCTTTAAGGATTACTTTATTAGCCATGGCGAGGTCGTCTACGAGAACCCGAGCCCCGGCAACAAGGATGGCGGCATCACCACGCTCGAGGACAAGAGCTGCGGCTGCGTGCAAAAGGGCGGCTCTGCCCCCATCGTCGACGTGCTGCCGTATGCCGGTCAGGCTACCAAGCATGGCCTGAACATGCTGTGCGGTCCGGGCAACGACATGGTATCCACCACGGCCCTGACGGCTGCCGGCTGCCACGTGATCCTGTTCTCGACCGGCCGCGGCACGCCGTTTGGTGCGCCGGCGCCTACGCTCAAGGTGTTCACCAACCAGCGTCTGTGCGACCACAAGGCCAACTGGATGGACTTTAATGCCGGCGTGATTGCCACGGGTGAGCGCACGCTCGACGAGACTGCCCGCGACCTGTACCAGCTGGTGCTGGAGACGGCGAGCGGTAAGCTCACGAGTGCCGAGCGCCGTGGCTGTCACGAGATCAGTATCTGGAAGGACGGCGTCTGCCTGTAGTGGCAAACAAGTCCGTATAGGGCGCTATTGACCATGGCCCCGTCGGGAGTGTTCCCGGCGGGGCCATGTTGTCCCGTTCGTTCAAACGCGTTTTTCGGAGGCACGGGGGGGCGAAACAATAAACGTTCACCTAATTGCTCAAAATCTAAACCCACTCAATGCCCCTGTAATCGAGATTGTTTTGAGCTATATGCCCGTTCAACGGCAAAAAACGACCGTTCAAGGATAATATACAAGTGAACGTTCACCTATCATAAGCAATCGCGCATAATCTAGCTAAACGTTCACCCTGAACGGCATGCAGACAGACGTCGGTATGGACTCCAATGTCTTGTTCCAAGACAATCGAGAAAAGAGAGGGAGCTCGATGACTAACAAGATCGGTAAAAAGCGCAAGATCACATTCTGGACGCGCTTGGGCTTTGGTATGGGCGGCATGCTCAACTCCGGTGCCCTGACCTTTACGCACAGCTACATGGTGCTGTTCCTGTCCACGGAGTGCGGCCTGTCCGCAGGCGAGGCTGCGCTGATCAGCTCGTTCGCCATCTATCTCAACGCCATTCTGTGCCCGCTTATGGGCTTTGTGGCCGATAACTTCTACGCTACCAAGATCGGCCGTATCTTTGGCCGCCGCCGTTTCTGGATCTTGCTGGCAATCCCGATGATGGTCGCCGAGCCGCTCATCTTTGTGGCTACGCCGTTCGGTTTCCCGTACTACTTTGTGCTGTACCTGATCTACAACGTCGCGTATACGTTCTGCACCGCCAACCTGTCGCCGCTTACCATCGAGATGACCGACGACTTCAAGGAGCGTACGTACCTCACCGGCTACAAGCACCTCTTTGGTAACGCCGCCGGCTTCCTGATGGCAGCACTCGTCGGCTTTGGCTTTGGCACCTTCGGCGAGACCAACCCGTTCAGCTACTTCATCATCGCTACGGTCAACGCTTCGGTCATGGCAATCTCGCTGCTGTGCGTGTACCTGTCCACGTGGGAGCACACCCCCGAGGAGGTGGCTCAGGAGAAGATCGAGAGCGTCGGCGAGGGTATCAAGAAGTTCTTCATCGACGTTGTCTCTACCTTCCGCAACAAGTCCTTCCGCAAGGTCCTGTATGCGCAGGTCTCCACGAAGCTCGCTGCTGCCTGCTGGTCTGCCTGCCTGTCCTTCTTCATCGTCTACTGTCTGCAGATTCCTAAGTCCTACGAGTCCGTGATGGAGATGCCTGGCAAGGTCGTCGCTATTGTCTGCACCGCCATCTGGGTCGCCCTCATGGCCAAGAAGGGCTTCCACAAGTCTTGGTACCTCGCAAATGTCGGTTGCGCTGCGTGCATCATCGCCTACAACTACTTCGCCTTTGGTCAGATCAATGGCACCTCCACGGTCGCCATCGCCATGATCGCCTACCCCATCATCTTCGCCATCTGGAAGTTCTTCTACGTCGGCTTCCAGTACCTGCCCGATGTTCTGCTCAACTACATCCCCGACGTCGATGAGCTCATCACCCTGCGTCGTCGCGAGGGCATCTACAGCTCCGCTCAGCAGCTCTGTCAGCAGATCGCCCAGGCTATCGCCGTTAACGCATGGGCCATCGTCCTTGCTGCCTCCGGCTTCATTCAGACCGCCGGCAACAGCGACGCCGTGACCCAGCCCGCCACCGTGCCTCTGTACATCTGCGGCTACATGCTCATCGGCTGCGCCGGCTTCTTCCTGCTCGCGGCTGTCCTTGCCCGCGGCATCAAGATCGACAAGGAGCAGTGCGACGTCCTTTGCGACGAGATCCGCCGCGTCAAGGAGGGTGGCAAGATGGCCGACGTCAAGCCCGAGGTCAAGGCGCTTTGCGAGGAGCTCTCCGGCTTTAAGTACGAGGACTGCTTTGCCCACAACAACGTTGGCTTCCAGGACGGTAGCGTAACTCCCGCCGAGTAAGGCCGACATATCGTCCAAATCACAGGGCCGTGCCACCGGAATTCCGCCGGCAGGCACGGCCCTTTTTCAACAGCGTACAATTTGCCTTTAGAGCATCTTTTTGAGGGAGAAACCCATGGAGACGAACGTTATCTGGCGCAACGCGCGCGCGGCGGTTATCGAGCTTGACGACGGCGGTTACTTTACCTGCGCCGATACGTGGGAGATCTTTGTCAACGACGAGCCCGCCGGTACCACGAATACGGTCGAGACCTATGTCGACGGCCTGACCCCCGGCAAGCGTAACCTGGTTCGTTTTGTTTGTGGCGAGCGTGAGCTGAGCGTAGGTGTCACCACGCCGGCAGAGCCTTTTACCATTAACGTTCGCGACTGTGGCGCCAAGGGCGATGCCGAGCACGACGACACCACCAACATCCAGGCTGCCATCATGGCCTGCCCCAAGGGCGGGCGCGTGCTGATCCCCGCCGGTAGTTATCGCATCAAGTCTCTCTTCCTTAAGAGCAATATCAACATCGAGCTTGCTGAGGGCGCCGTGCTGCTGGCTCGCCACGACCGCGCGGCGCTTGCCTACATCCCCGGTACGGTCAAGGGCGACGAGGGCGCTGGGTATGCCGGCACCGACATGCTGCCCCTGGGCCGCTGGGAGGGCGAGAGTTTCTCGACCTACTGTTCTACCTTTACGGGTCTGAGCGTGCACGACGTGTGCATTTATGGTCGCGGCGCCATCGACGGTCAGACCGATTTTGCCGAGGACAACTGGTGGAACAAGGACTTTAAGAACATCTTTCGCCCCGAGGAGCGCCGCGAGATCGCCCGCCCGCGCATGATTTTCCTGTCCGAGTGCGAGAACGTGAGCTTGGCCGGCTTCACCGTCCGCAACAGCCCGGCGTGGAACATCCACCCCATCCTGTGCGAGCACGTCGATGCGCTCTGCCTGTCGATCGAGGGTCCCAAGAATTCCCACAACACCGATGGCTTCGATCCCGAGAGCTGCGGTTTTGTTCGCATCCTTGGTTGTCAGTTCTCGGTGGGTGACGACTGCATCGCCATCAAGAGCGGCAAGCTGGGCATTGAGCCCGAGCTTCGTCCCGCCACGCACGACGTGCTGATCTCTCACTGCTACATGCACGATGGTCACGGCGCCGTGGTCCTGGGTTCAGAGGCTGCCGGCGGCATCAAGGACCTTACCGTGAGCAAGTGCCTCTTTGAGCGCACCGACCGCGGCCTGCGCGTCAAGACCCGCCGCGGGCGCGGCAAGGATGCCGTCAACGAGGGCATTACCTTTGAGCACATTCGCATGGACGAGGTGCTCACGCCCTTCGTGGTCAACTCCTTCTACTTCTGTGACAAGGACGGCAAGACCGACTACGTGCAGTCTCGCGAGGCACTGCCCGTCGACGACCGCACGCCCGGCTTTGGTGCCACGACGTTTTGCGATATCGAGGCCACCAACTGCCATGCTGCCGCGGCCTATATCACGGGTCTGCCCGAGAGCAAGGTGACACGTCTGACGTTCCAAGACGTTCACGTTACCTTTGCCGACGATGCCGAGCCCTTTGTGCCGGCCATGGCCTGTGGTGTGGAGCCGATGGTGCGCCAGGGCATCATCGCGCAAAACGTCAAGGTACTCGACCTGCAAAATGTGGTTATTGAGGGCCAGGACGGCGAGGAGCTGCAGCTCCAGAACGTTGACAAGGTTGTCCGTTCCTAACTCGGGTTGATGACCAGGGCTGCATTGTCGGATAAATCGGCAATGCAGCCCTTGTGCGATACGGCCGTGTGCGCTGCGCTACGCATCATGGTGAAAGGGAATACATGCTCAATAAAACGATTCCTGTCGGGGTCGATGGCTCGTCTGCCACGATTACGTCTTATGTTTTTGCCCCGACCGAAGATGCTTATGCTTTAAAACCGCTGCCTGCAGTTGTGGTCGTGCCAGGAGGCGGCTACGATCACGTTTCGCCGCGCGAAGGCGAGCCGGTAGCGCTCCGTTTGTTGGCGATGGGCTACCAAGCGTTTGTACTGAACTATTCGGTTGCTCCGGCTGTCTGTCCGCTGGCATTGCAAGAACTCGCGCGGGCGGTCGATACCGTCCGAAGCCATGCGGCAGAGTACTGTGTCGATCCTGATCGGATTACGGTCATGGGTTTTTCGGCCGGCGGGCATCTAGTTGGCTTGCTCGGGGCGCTTTGGGACCAACCCTGGCTTGCAGAGTCGATTGCGGCATCGCCTGAGTCGATTCGGCCTGACACACTTTGCTTGGGCTATCCGGTCGTAAGCTCGGGGGCCTATGCTCATCGTGGTTCATTTGAACACCTAACGGGTGCCGATGGCGCTTTGGCTCAAAAGTTGTCGATCGAGAATATGGTGGGCGAGGGCTTCCCCCGTACGTTCTTGTGGCATACCGCCGAGGATGCATCGGTACCAGTTCAAAATAGCCTCCTTCTTGCGCAGGCTCTTGCCGACCACGGGATTGGCTTTAGCCTACATGTCTTTCCGCATGGAAAGCATGGGGCATCGCTCGCCACGGCCCTAACGGCATTTAAGGGCTGCGCCGAGCATATTCAGCCACAAGTTCAGGGCTGGCCTGAACAGTTCGCTTCCTGGGAGCGTGATGGACGATGAGCGAAAGCATCTGTACACTGCGCGTTTCGAGGGTTGCGGCAGGAGCATATCCAACGATTTCCGATGCCTTGGCGGCAGCCGATCAACTCTATCCGGATGCCGAGCAACCGGTGACAATCCATATCGAGCCGGGTGAGTACCGCGAACGGGTCGAGATTCATCGACCGTATGTGACGCTGGTGGGCGAGACGGCTGACAGCGTGCGTATCGTGGGCAGTCTGGGCGCCAAGATGCCCTCGGGGGACGGATCGGGCATTGACGGAAAGCTCGGCACCTTTAGGACCTATACCGTTTTGGTCGATGCCGACGACGTGCGGCTCGAGAACCTCACAATCGTCAACGATGCCGGCGACGGTCGCGAGGTGGGGCAGGCGATTGCCCTGTACGCCGACGGCGACCGTTTGGTGGTCGACGCCTGTTGCATTACGGGGCGCCAGGACACGCTGTTTTTGGGCCCGTTGCCCCCGCGCGAAGTCAAACCGGGCGGATTCATTGGACCCAAGCAGTTTGCGCCGCGTCGGGTGGGCCGTCAGTATTTTCGACGCTGCCGGATTGAGGGCGACGTCGACTTTATCTTTGGCGGCGCGTGTGCCTATTTTGAGGGGTGCGAGATCCGCTCGCTCAACCGCAATATGGACGTGAACGGTTACGTGACGGCGGCATCGACGCCCGGGGGAGAGCCATACGGCTTCGTGTTCCACGGCTGCTCGTTTACAGCCGCGCAAGATGTGGCACCGGATTCGGTCTATTTGGGTCGTCCTTGGCGTGAGTGGGCCCAGACCGTGCTGATCGATTGCTGGCTGGGACAGCATATCAAGCGCGAAGGTTGGTGGGATTGGGCTAAGCCAGCGGCGCACGAGAGGGCGCACTACGCTGGTGCAAGCCTACATGGCCCGGCGAGTGATGCCGAAAACTGGGCGCCATGGGCGCACGAGCTCGATGCGACAGCCACTACCCGATACGCCCGCGAACAGGTGCTTTCCGGTGCGGACGGCTGGGACCCCGAGGGCGGCGACGGTGATGCGGTGGAGACGGCTGGGCTATCTGCCAATGGCCGCACCGTGCACATCGAGACGTACTGCGAGGACGAGTCTTCGCTACGCGCCCGACTGAAGCGCGAAGGGCGCTCGGCCGCATTTACGGGCAAGACCCCTGCAGACTTTGAGGCGTGGAAGGTCGCGACCAGGGCTCGTCTGTGCGATGTTTTGGGTCTTTCGCTTATGGACCGCGTCCCGATTGAGATTCGTGAGCTCAGCTGCGTGCGGGTTGCCGGCGGCATTGTGCGTACTCATGCGATGCTGCAGGTTGAGCACGATGTGTGGATGCCGTTTTACCTGTTGGAGCCGTCACATCCGAAGCTTGATGGACGGGGGCTTAAGCGTTGCTATATCTGCCCGCATGGCCATCAGGGAGCGGGTGCTGCAAGTGTAGCCGGTGTTGCGGGCGTGCCGGCGGTCGACGATGCTGTGCGTAAGTTCAATTACGACTACGGTCTACGTTTGGCGCGTATGGGTTACGTGACCGTCTGCCCCGACGCACGCGGTTGGGGATACCGTCGTGACTGGAAGGGTCAGGGCGATGACGAGAACAGCTACCTGCGCGGTACGTGTCTGAATCAAGCACGTATGGACGAGCCACTGGGTCTTACGGTCGCGGGCCTCAACGTCTGGGACAACATGCGCTTGATCGATTACTTGGAGGCGCGCGGCGACATTGCCATGGATGACCTGGGGTGCTTTGGTTTTTCGGGTGGCGGCTACATGACGTTGTACCTGGCCGCACTCGGCCCGCGTGTGCGCAAGGCGTTTGTCTCGGGCTATCTGTACGGTGTCGACGATTCGCTGCTGCATCTCAATGGCAATTGCAGCTGCAACTACACACCCGGACTTTGGCGCTTACTCGACATGGGCGATATTGCCTCGCTCATCGCGCCGCGCCCGTTGTTAGTGCAGAGCTGCGAAGAAGATCATCTGAACGGTTCGCGCGGGCTGAAAAATGTCGATGAACAGCTCAAGATCGTGCGCGATGCCTACAAGTTGCTGGGCCGCAGAGATGCTCTGCGGCACGAGGTGTGTCCGGGTGGACACCATCTGGGCGTGGCGCATCTTGTCGAGGATATCGAATGGCTCGATTCGTACGTTGCGAAATGCGACCGTGCATAGCCCCTCGGCATGCTGCAAATAAACGGTACGTACCTGTATGGCCGCCAATGGGCGGATGAGGAGAAGATTATGGAAACGAAGAACTTGAGTGAATCGACCATTTGCTGCTTTGGCGATTCGACCACATGGGGGGATAACGGATGCGGCGCAGGCGGCAACGACATCTCTTGGACTTCGCATCTGGGCGCGTTGCTGGGAGGCGCGGTCGTCGAGAACTTTGGCATCAAGGGTTCGCGTATCGCTATCAAGGCCGACCGTACCGATTCGTTTGTCGAGCGTCTGGACGGTATCGACGATGCGGCCGATATCTACATCGTCTTTGGCGGCGTCAACGACTTTAGCCGCAACGTGCCACTTGGCGAGTTGGGTAGCACCGATGTTCATGATTTCTATGGTGCACTCGATTACCTGATCCGCACCATCATGGCACGCTCGCCTCAGGCAAAGCTCGTGTTTATGACGCCGTGCAAGACGAGCGGTAAGCACGAGAAGGATATCCCGGCAAGCGACGAGCTCAACCACCTGGGGTTGACGCAGGCCGCCTACGTGCGAGCGATGCTCGAAGTCTGCGACCGCTACTCCGTGCCGGTGATTGACCTGTATGCGCAAAGCGGCATCAGCCCGTTTTTGCCGGAGCACCGCAAGCTCTATATGCCGGACGGTCTGCATTACAGTCCTGCCGGTTATGAGCGCCTGGCGCATCGCATCGCCGCGGGTCTCACCGCCGTTTGCCGCTAAAAGTCTGCCGTTTGCGGGGAATATAGGGTTAACGTTCACCCTATATTCCCCGTTCGCGTTACACTAGGGTTAACGTTCGCCTATCGTTTACGTCAGAGGGGACAGCAATGGGTTGCAATCAAATCCTGGATCGTTATATCGAGCAGTTGATCGAGACCTCTACGCCGCAGGCGCCGGCTTGGAATATCGAAAAGATTCGCGCCGGCAAGGAGAACACCTGGAACTATATCGACGGCTGCATGATCAAGGCGCTCATCGAGCTGTACGAGATCACGGATGAGCAGCGCTACCTGACCTTTGCCGATGACTACATCGATTTTTTTGTCCAGGACGACGGTACCATCAAGCATTACAACCCGCAGGAGTACAACCTCGATAACGTCAATGCGGGCAAGACCCTCTACAAGCTCTATGACCTGGTGGGCAAGCCCAAGTACCGTGCCGCCATGGACACCATCTACCGCCAGCTCGAGACCCAGCCGCGCACCAAAGAAGGCGTGTTTTGGCACAAGGCCGTTTATCCCAACCAGATCTGGCTCGATGGCATGTACATGGCACAGCCGTTCTACATGCAGTACGAGCTGAGCTTCCACAACCGTCGCGCCTGCTCGGACAGCTTCCATATGTTCCAGGTTGTGCATGACCTGATGCGCAACCCCCTCAACGGTCTGTACTATCACGCTTACGACGCGAGCCGCAAACAGTTCTGGTGCGACCCGGTCACCGGCCTTTCGGCTAACTTCTGGCTGCGCGCCGAGGGCTGGTTTGCCATGGCGCTTATCGACACCTGGGAGCTCATGCCGCCTTCGATGTCGGCCGAGAAGGACGAGATCCGCAAGATGTTCCACGACCTGATTGACGCCATGCTGCCGTATCAGGACGAGAAGACCGGCATGTGGCATCAGGTCATCAACCTGCCCAATATCGCCCCCAACTACCTGGAGGAGTCGGGCAGCGCGATCTTTGCCAACGCCATCATGAAGGGCGTGCGTCTGGGCGTGTTGGGTGAGCGCTACTACCAGTACGGCCGTCGCGCCTTCGACGGCATCTGCGAGACCTGCCTTTCCGAGCACGATGGCCAGCTGGCGCTCGACAACATCTGCCTGGTTGCGGGCCTGGGCAACACCGCGCACCGCGAGGGCACGTTTGATTACTACATGAGCGAGCCCGTGGTCAAAAATGATGCAAAGGGTGTGGCGCCGCTGGTGCTTGCCTATATCGAGACCATGCATCACGACAAGCTGGCCGGTAAGCGCGATCCGCTCGCCCCCTCGGGCGTGTGCTCCATCGAGGACCCGTTTGGCGGATACACTCCGGGCATCAATGCCCGTAAGGGGTGTGAATAGCATGGAGGCCATTACTCCGGGCGTACGTTTACACGACCTTCCGCAGGGGACTGTCGAGGAACGCATTCGCATGGCGGGAGAGCTGGGCTTTTCGTGCATTCAGCTGCCGAGCAAGGTGCTCTACGCATCGATGGGGATCGATCGAGGCGGCCTGACCCGCGAGCTTGCCGACCATTTGCGTGCGGTGCTCGACGAGGCGGGCATTTCGATTGCCGTGCTCGGCTGCTACAAGAATCTGGCGACGCCCGATCGACAACAGCTCATGGATAACATTGCCGAGTACGAGGCATGCCTGAATTTTGCCAAGATGCTCGGCGGTTGCCCGGTGGGTACCGAGACCGGTCGTCCCAATGTGCAGAACGCCGTGGCGGACGACCGCATGACCGACGAGGCACTCGATGCGTTTGTCGAGGCTCTCAAATATGTCTGCACGCGCGCCGAGGCCATGGGCGGGCAGATTTTGATCGAGCCCGGCTGGAACGAGACGGTTAACACGCCCCAGCGTTGCCGCGAGGTGCTCGAGCGTGTGCCGAGCTCGGCGCTCGGCGTGATTTACGACCCGGTGTCGCTGCTGCACCCCAGCGTTGTCGGTGAGGCGCAGGAGATTACGTCGCACATGCTCTATCTGTGTGGCAGCAAGGTTCGCGTGCTGCATGCCAAGGACTACGAAGTCGTGGATAACGAGGATGAGGCCGGCTGGTGTGACGGCACGGGCTCGCGTCTGGTGTGCCATGGCGTGGGCGAGACGGGTCGCTACGACTTTGAGCCCGTCGTTGCCTGGGCCGCTGCCGCCTGCCCGGGCATTCCGTGTGTGGTCGAGAACAGCGTGCCGGCGACGGCAGCCGGCTGCTTGACGACGCTCGAGCGTATGTCTGCTCGTTGCGAAGGTGCGCATCGGGAGATGTAGCGTGGCTGGCGGCCGCTACGGGCGGCCGTCTTGCCGGTACTGGGCAGCATCTGGAACTGCCCGTTATTGTGTTGATGCGAATCAGAGGGGAATCGCGTGGCTATCCACATTGTCGAGGAAGCAAATCGTTGTCTGGGTTGTAAAAGGGCGTTCTGCCAGATCAAGGGCTGCCCGGTGCAGACGCCTATCCCGCAGGTCATCGATCTGTTTAAGCAGCGTCGTCTAGAAGAAGCGGGCGAGTTGCTGTTCCAGAACAACCCCATGAGCGCGGTCTGCTCCATGGTGTGCAACCATTCGGGCCAGTGCGAGGGTTCGTGCATTCAGGGTCGCAAGGGCACGCCGGTGCACTTCTCGAGCATCGAGAACTATATCTCCACGGCGTATCTCGATCGCAAGGAGTGGAAGCCCGCCCCGTCGTGCGGCAAGCAGATTGCCGTGGTCGGCTCGGGTCCTGCCGGTATTACCGTGGCTATTAAGATGGCCCAGCTGGGCTGCGCCGTTACCGTGTTTGAGCAGCGCCCCGAGATCGGCGGCGTGTTGGAGTACGGCATCCCCGAGTTCCGTCTGCCGCGCTCGCTGGTGCAAAAGTACCGCCACGTGATGTGCTCGCTCGGCGTGCGCGTGCGTCCCTCGACCACCATCGGCGGCGCGCTGCATATCGACGATCTGCTGCGCGACGGTTATGACGCGGTCTTTGTGGGCACGGGCACCTGGCGTGCTCGCAAGCTGGGGATTCCTGGCGAGTCGCGCGGTAACGTGCTGTTTGGCATCGACTACCTGGTCGATCCCACGAGTGTGGCGATCGGGCAGAACGTGGCGGTCATCGGCGCCGGCAACGTCGCTATGGATGTGGCCCGCACGGCACTGCGCTCGGGTGCTCGCAAGGTTACCGTGTATGCCCGTTCGCGCCATATCTCGGCAATTGACGACGAGGTCGAGCTGACCGAGCTCGACGGCGCCGAGATTGTGTGCGGCAAGGCCATCTGCGCTATCGACGATAACGGCCCGGTGTTCGAGACGGCCATCATTGACGAGGACAACAACGTGGTGGGCTACGAGGAAGAGCTCGACCATGCCGCGGCCGACACCATCGTCATCGCGGCCTCGCAGGTGCCCAAGGACAAGCTCGTGCTTACGACGGGCGGTCTGGAGACCGACCATCGCGGCCTGCTTTCGGTCGATGAGCACGGCATGACCACCGTGCCCGGCGTCTTTGCCGCCGGCGACGTGGTCAATGGCCCGCTCACGGTCGTCCATGCCGTAGCCGGCGCCAAGCTCGCCGTCGAAGGCATGACATCCTACCTGGGCCTCTAATCCATCCCACCCTTATCAGTTGCGGTGAAATACGGACTGTTTTGGCTGTCAAAGGCCTTATCTACTCCGTATTCCACCGCAACTTTTTGTGGGGTGGGCTAGAGACGCTGCATGCGGTACCCGACACCCATGTGCGTCTGAATCATCTTGGGATGAGAGGGGTCTGCCTCGATCTTCTTGCGCAGGGTGCGCATGAACACGCGCAGGCTCGCCAGATCGCTGTCCCAGCTCGTGCCCCATATCTCGCGGGTGATGAAGGTGTGGGTGAGCACCTTGTCGACGTTTTTCGCCAGAAGGACGAGCAATTTGTACTCGGTTGGGGTGAGCGAGAGCTCGCGTCCGTCTTTCGTCGCGTATCCCGCGGCGTAGTCGATATGCAGCGGACCGTTGTCGAACGTGCTCGTTTCTGTCGACTCGCTCGACGCCATCGAGGAGCGCCTCAAATTCGCGCGGACGCGCGCAAGCAACTCATCCACAGAAAAGGGCTTGGTGAGGTAGTCGTCTGCCCCTGCGTCAAGTGCTGCAATCTTGTCGGAATCTTCGGTGCGCGCCGAAATGACGATAATGGGGACTGCCGACCAGCTTCGGATCTTCGTGATGACCTCGATACCGTCAATGTCGGGAAGGCCGAGGTCGAGCATGATGAGGCTGGGGCCGTGCGACACCGCATCCATGATGGCGGCCTGGCCGTTGCAAACCTTGCTCACGACATAGCCGTGGAGGTCAAGCGCGGTCGAAACGAGGTTTTGAACGGTCAGGTCATCTTCGACCAGGAGGATGCGTGGCTTAGCGGCATTATTCATGAATCTCGATCTCCTCAGCGGGCAGGGTAAAACGGAAGACGGCCCCATGGGGGTGGTTGTCGCGAACTTCGATGACGCCGCCATGCGCCTCCACGATGGAGCGGCAGAGCGACAGCCCAAGGCCGATGCTTCGACGCGAATCCACGGGCCGCGTATTGCCTGAGGTAAAGAAGCGCTCAAAGATATGAGGCTTGTCGCAGTCTGCCACACCCGGCCCATCGTCTGCGACGTCCACCACGACGAGCGCACCCTCGCGACGCGCGCTGATGGTGACAGTCGAGTCCTCGGGCGTGTACTTGAAGGCGTTCATGATGAGATTCGTAAGCACCTGCATGATGAGATGGACGTCGATGCGTACCAGCAGGATGTCGTCAGTGTGCTCGATGGTGACGGCACGTCCATGCGATGCTTGGGCGACATGGCTGAGGGCGGCCTCGATGACTTCGTCGATGAGCTCGGATGTTAAGTTGAGGCGAATGGTGCCGTCCTCGACGCGTGTGATGGCGAGGAGGTTCTCCACGGTATCGATAAGCCAGAGGGAGTCGTCGTAGATGGCATCGGCAAGATCGCAGCGTTGTTCGAGGCTGAGCTTCTCGTCGCTCTTCCGAAGGATTGCCGCAGATCCGGATATAGCCGTGAGGGGTGTCCTCAAATCGTGGCCGATGGAGCGCAAAAGGTTGGCGCGCAGCTGCTCGTTTTTCGCCAAGACCGCAGCCTCTTCGCGCTCTTGCGCCGCCCGGTCGCTTTCGAGCGCCAAGGCGCATTCACCTACGATAGATAGGACGATCGAATGCTCGAAGGCTTCGATTTCGCGCCCCTCCAGGTCGATGCCGATGACACCGAATACCTTGTCGCCGGTACGAACCGCGAGGTAGAGACAGCGCGCCTCAGGCAGGGTCCGCGTGCTTGCGCCCGCGCGCTTGTTGTTGGTGTAGGTCCAGGTTGCAACGGCGCGCTCGTAGTCGGTGAACAGCGACGCGGATCGGTTTTCGGTGCCAGCGGACTCATAGAGGGTCTTGCCGAGCGTGCCGTGCTCGGCGGTGTAGAAGACCACGTCGAGTTTTAGCAGTTTGACGAGTTGGTTCATGGCGACGCGGGCACACTCCTCCGCGCTATGGGCTTGCTGCAAGAGCTGGTTCGTTTCGAGGAGTACGCGCGTTTTGAATGCGTTCTCGGCGGAGGTACGGGCGTTGTCGGCGATGCGCGCAGTTAACTCGCCGGCGACCATAGCGGTAGCGAACATGATGCCGAACGTGACCAGATAGCTTCGGTCGTAGCTGGCGAGCGAAAACAGAGGCGTGACGAAGCAGAAGTTGTAAAGCACTACAGAGAGCACGCTCGATACGATCGTGCAGATACGCCCCGTCGTGGTGACGGCGGTCAGCAGGGCCGTGAGGATATAGAGGGATATGATGCTGGAATCGGCAAATCCCAGATGGCGGAAAGCCGTGCCGATCGCCGTGGCGACAAGAGAGAGGGCCAGCGTGCGAAGCACGTTTCGGCTGTTGGGCGGCTGCAGGGCGACCGCGCGGCGGCGTCCTTTGGGCCGGGAGGGCGGAGTCGACTGGTCTGGAATGATGTAAATGTCGAGGTTCGGGGCGAATGTTATGAGCTGTTCTACGAGAGATTTGCGGCCGAAGAGGGCCTGACGGACGCTGCTGCGCTCGCCCGTGCGCCCCATGACGATCTTCGAAATACCCGACAGGCGCGCGAACTCGGAGATCTGAAACGCGATGTCGTCGCCATAGACGGTTTCCATATGTGCTCCGAGCTGCTCGGCTAGGGCGATATTGGCTGCAAGCTTGGCGCGCTCATCATCGCTCATGGCTTGCGTGCGCGGGCTCTCTACGAACAGGGCGACGAGCTCGCTGCGAAACGCTTTCGCCATGCGTGCGGCGGCACGGACGATGCGGGGATTGGTCGGCGCCGGGGAGACACAGACTAAGATACGCTCCCTGGTGTAGTAGTCACGGTTTCCCAGCACGCGTGCGGCATCTGTGAGGTGGCCGGTGCGATCGGCGCAGCGGCGCAGCGCGATTTCTCGGAGTGCGGTGAGGTTCTCGACGGTAAAAAAATGCTGTTGCGCTCGGTCGGCTTGTGCGGGACGGTAGACGAGGCCGGCGCGAAGGCGCTCAAGTAGGTCTTCGGGCTCTATGTCGACGAGCTCGACCTGGTCGGCATCATCGAAGATACGGTCGGGGATTCGTTCGCTCACGACAACGCCGGTGATGGATGCAACCATGTCGTTTAGGCTCTCGATGTGCTGAACGTTCACGGTCGTATAGACGTCGATTCCCGCATGTAGAAGTTCCTCGACGTCTTGATAGCGTTTGTCGTGGCGAGACCCCGGCGCATTCGTATGGGCAAGCTCGTCGACAAGGATGAGCTGAGGGGCGCGTTCGATAGCCGTATCTAGATCGAACTCGCTGAGCGCAATGCCGTTGTGCTCGATGAGTTTACAGGGCACGTTCTCAAGCCCTTGTGCAAGATGGGCAGTTGCCGGACGTTCGTGCGGCTCGATGTATCCCGCGACGACGTCGACACCTCGCCGCTTGGCGGCGTGGGCGGCTTGAAGCATCGCATAGGTTTTGCCTGCGCCAGCAGCGTAGCCAAAGAAAATCTTGAGGTGTCCCCGGCTGGTTCGAGCGTCATCGGCGGCCTCGTCTTTCTCAATTGCCTTGAGGATGAGGTCTGGGTTGACGCGAGTGTCCGATGCGTCGCGCTGCATAGCGTAGCCTTTCTGAAACGTTGTCCATGCGTGCATACGCGGTGAGGACGCCACTGTATGCTCGCGAGGTCGAGTATAGGCGCACTGCAGCCGCAATAGTGCTTTCTACCTGCATCTTTACGGCATCTTAAGGACGTGAGCCCCGGCCCTCACGCCTCTTTAATCCCTAGAAGCGTTTACTGTCCCCAGACGCTTGCGAGAGCAGGCGTCCGAGACATCGGACCGCGCGTGAAAGGGGCGGTAAATGGACATCCTCATTCCCATCATCGGAGTCGTCTGCATTGGACTCCTTATCTATTACATCTACATTCTGATGAGGAGTGATTCGTAAACTATGGACGCTGCGATTCAGTACATCTTGTACTTTGCCGTGCTCGTCGTCCTGGCCGTTCCGCTCGGTCGGTTCATGGCCCATATCATGGATGGTGAGCATACGTTCCTGTCGCCTGTGATTGCTCCTGTGGAGCGTGGCGTCTATCGTCTGCTTCGCATCGACGCGGCAGAGCAGATGGGGTGTAGGCGCTATCTGGCGAGCGTGCTGGTCTTTTCGGGGATCGGCCTCGTGGCTCTTGTGGCACTCCAGGCGTTTCAGTCCTTCTTGCTAGGCAATCCCCAGCACCTGCCGGGTGTGTCATGGGACCTGTCGTTCAATACGGCTGCTTCCTTCATAACCAACACCAACTGGCAGTCCTACTCCGGTGAGACCACCCTGTCCTACCTTGTGCAGTTCATGGGTCTCACCGTGCAGAACTTCGTTTCCGCCGGCACCGGTATCGCGGTCATGTTCGCGCTGATCCGCGGCTTCCGTCAGGTCAAGGAGCAGGGTCTGGGTTCCTTCTGGGTCGACCTCACCCGCACCGTCCTGTATGTGCTCATCCCGCTGAACCTCGTGTTCGGCATCTGCCTGGCTGCCGGTGGCGTCATCTCCAACTTCCAGCCGGCTCAGAAGGCTGAGCTCGTAGAGCCCGTCGCTGTCCAGCCTAATGCAGACGGCGGCTGGAGCGTCATCGACGGCGCCGAGATCGAGGGCGACACGGTCAAGGTCGACGGCAAGGTTGTCGAGGGCGCGCGCGTGGTCACCGAGCAGTTCCTGCCCCAGGGTCCCGCGGCCAGCCAGGTTGCCATCAAACAGTCCGGCACCAACGGCGGCGGCTTCTTTGGCGCGAACTCTGCGCATCCGTATGAGAACCCCAATGCCTTCACCAACATCATCGAGATGACCAGCTTGCTGCTGATTCCGGTCGCCTGCTGCTTCACCTTCGGCATCGGTGTCAAGAATGCCGGGCAGGGCAAGGCCATCTTCGCGGCGATGCTTATCCTGCTTGTGGTCTTTACCGGCATCATCGCCGTTAACGAGCATATGGGTACGCCGCAGCTGGCAGATGGCGGCGCGGTCAACATCGAGATGACCGATGGCCAGGCGGGCGGCAACATGGAGGGCAAAGAGAGCCGCTTTGGCATCGCCTCCTCTTCCACCTGGTCCGCTTTCACGACGGCTGCTTCCAACGGCTCGGTCAACTCCATGCACGACTCCTACACCCCGCTCGGCGGGTTTGTCCAGATGCTCCAGATAGCGCTGGGCGAGGTAGTGTTCGGCGGCGTTGGCTGCGGCCTGTACGGCATGATCGGCTTCGCCATCCTCACGGTGTTTATCGCCGGCCTCATGGTCGGCCGCACGCCCGAGTTCCTAGGCAAGAAGATCGAGCCGACCGAGATGCGCTGGGCGGTGGTTCTGTGTCTCGCCACCCCGTTTGCCATTCTGGTGAGCTCCGCTATCGCCTGCATGGTGCCCGGTCTTGTCGATCAACTCAACAACGGTGGGGCGCATGGCTTCTCCGAGGTCCTGTACACCCTTACTTCGGCTGGCGGCAACAACGGCTCCTCATTCGCCGGTATGAACTGCAACATCCCGTGGATCAACGTGCTGCTGGGTATCGAGATGCTGTTCGCGCGGTTCCTACCGATTGTAGGCACGCTCGCCATCGCGGGCTCGCTGGCCGGGAAGGGCAAGGTCGCCGAGAGCGCCGGCACGCTTTCCAACACCAATGCCATGTTCGTGTTCCTGCTGGTATTCGTCGTTCTGCTGATTGGCGCCCTGAGCTTCTTCCCGGCGTTGGCGCTTGGTCCCGTTGCCGAATTCTTCCAGATGGTTGCGTAAAGGAGTCGCAGATTTATGGCTATGCAAAAAGACATGATGAGCCGCGCGGTGCGCGATTCA
This sequence comes from Collinsella aerofaciens, assembly GCA_030841765.1. Taxonomy (GTDB): domain Bacteria; phylum Actinomycetota; class Coriobacteriia; order Coriobacteriales; family Coriobacteriaceae; genus Collinsella; species Collinsella aerofaciens_AV. The sequence continues at coordinate 27,253 of JAUUSS010000010.1, forward strand.
TTTGCCAAGCTTGACCCCCGTGTCCAGGTCCAAAACCCGGTCATGTTCCTGGTGTGGCTGTCGGCCGCCATGACCTCCATTCTGGCCATCGCCTCTATTTTTGGGGTACAGGACGCCGACGTCCCCACGTACTATGTGATCGCCATTGCCGTCATTCTCTGGCTGACCGACCTCTTTTCAAATTTTGCCGAGGCACTTGCCGAGGGCCGCGGTAAGGCGCAGGCAGACTCCCTGCGCGCGGCGAAAAAGGACGTCGAGGCCCATCGCATCGAGTCCGTTGAGGATAAGGACCGCTTCACGGTCGTTCCCGGTACCGAGCTCTCACGCGGGGATCTGGTGGTCGTGCGCGCCGGCGAGCAGATTCCGGGAGACGGCGATGTCATCGAGGGTGCCGCCTCGGTTGATGAGTCGGCCATCACCGGCGAGTCTGCACCTGTGGTTCGCGAGGCTGGCGGTGACCGTTCTGCCGTCACTGGCGGCACTACCGTGCTTTCCGATTGGATTGTGGTGAAAATTACCAGCGAGCCTGGCCAGAGCTTCCTGGATAAGATGATCGCCATGGTCGAGGGCGCCGCCCGCAAGAAGACCCCCAACGAGGTCGCGCTCGAGATCTTTCTGGTTGCTCTGTCCGTCATCTTCATCCTCGTGACGCTCGCACTGTACTGCTACTCGAGTTTCTCTGCAGGGCTCAACGGTATGGCGAACCCCACGGCCGTGACCACGCTCGTGGCGCTGCTCGTGTGCCTGGCTCCCACAACCATCGGTGCCCTTCTGTCCGCCATTGGCATCGCCGGCATGAGCCGACTGAACGAGGCCAACGTGCTGGCCATGTCCGGTCGCGCCATCGAGGCCGCCGGCGACGTCGACATCCTCATGCTCGACAAGACCGGCACCATTACCCTGGGTAACCGCCAAGCCGCCGAGTTCATCCCGGTCGACGGCGTCGATCCCGCGGAGCTGGCCGATGCCGCGCAGCTGTCCTCTCTGGCGGATGAGACCCCCGAGGGCCGCTCTATCGTCGTGCTCGCCAAGGAGCAGTTTGGGCTGCGCGGCCGCACACTCGAGGATAAGGGCATGGAGTTCATCCCCTTCACCGCGGCGACCCGCATGTCCGGTGTGAACTACGCCGACAGCGAGATTCGCAAGGGTGCGGCCGATTCCGTTCGCGCTTATGTGGAGGCTGCCGGAGGGGTGTTCTCGAAGGAGTGCGACGAGGCCGTCGAACGCATTGCGAAGGTGGGTGGTACCCCGTTGGTCGTGGCAAAGGACCGACGTGTGCTGGGTGTCGTCTACCTTAAGGACATCATCAAGTCTGGCGTGAAGGAAAAGTTCGCCGACCTGCGCCGCATGGGTATCAAGACCATAATGGTGACGGGTGATAATCCGCTGACGGCCGCGGCAATCGCCGCCGAGGCCGGTGTGGATGACTTCCTGGCCGAAGCGACGCCCGAGGGCAAGCTCGATAAGATCCGCGCGTTCCAGCATGAGGGCCATCTGGTCGCGATGACCGGCGACGGCACCAACGACGCGCCGGCACTGGCGCAGGCGGATGTCGCCGTGGCCATGAACACGGGAACCCAGGCTGCCAAGGAGGCCGGCAACATGGTCGACCTCGACTCCAGCCCCACCAAACTCATCGATATCGTGCGTATCGGCAAGCAACTGCTCATGACCCGCGGCTCGCTCACGACCTTCTCGGTCGCCAACGACGTCGCCAAGTATTTCGCCATCATCCCGGCGCTATTCTCGCCGATCTACCCCGGGTTGGACTCCCTCAACATCCTGGGGCTCACCAGCCCGTTGACTGCCGTGCTGTCCGCCATTATCTACAACGCGCTGGTCATCGTCGCGCTGATTCCTGCCGCCCTGAAAGGCGTGAAGTACCGCGAGCTTTCGTCCGGCCAGCTGCTGACCCACAACCTGCTGGTGTGGGGCCTGGGCGGTATTGTGGCGCCGTTCGTATTCATCAAGATTATCGACATGCTGCTGGCCTTGTTCGGCATTGGCATGATGTAGACGGAGGTATGTATGTTCAAAGGTATCGCATCGCGCGCACTTGGCGTGTTCGCGCTGTTTACCGTTGTCTGCGGTCTGGGCTATACGCTCGTCGTGACCGGCATCGCCCAGGTTGCGTTCCCGTATCAGGCGAACGGTTCGCTCATTACGGTCGACGGCAAGGTTGTGGGTTCCGAGCTCATCGGCCAGAACTTCGAGGATGAGGACCACATGTGGGGCCGCATCCAGAACGTGTCAATTTTCGAAGGCGAAGATGGCGAGCTCATGGCGTATGGTGCCCCATCCAACCTGTCCCCGGCGAGTGAGGAGTATCGGCAGCTTGTGGATGCGCGCGTGAAGAAGATCCGCGCCGCCAACCCCGATGCCGATATGGATGCTGTGCCCGTCGACCTGGTGACGTGTTCTGGCTCAGGGCTCGACCCCGAGATCTCCCCCGATGCCGCCGAGTACCAGGTACCGCGCCTGGCGAAGGCCACGGGCAAGAGCGAAGGCGAGGTTCGCGAGATCATCGCCCAGTGCACCAAGGGCCGATTCCTGGGCGTCTTCGGCGAGCCTACGGTCAACGTGCTCAAGGTGAACCTTATGCTGGACGGCGCGCTGTAGGTGAGGGAGTGGCGGATGAGGGCATGACTGACTATCTGAGCCCTTAATTCCACCCCGCCCATCAGTTGCAGTGGAATACGGACTGTTTTGGCTGTCAAAGGCCTTATCTACTCCGTATTCCACCGCAACTTTTTTGTGAGGGTCGGGATTGAAGGTGGAGAGTGCGAGCGAGTGCGAATGCGGCGGTTGCTGATACGATAGGTGTGTTAGCAACTGCCGCCGAGCGGCTTAAACGAAAGGAACCCTGTATGGAGTCTTCCGCCTATCCGATGCTCTTTAGCCCGATCAAGGTCGGTACAACCGAGGTCAAGAACCGCGTCTTTATGCCGCCGGTGTCCACCAACCTGGCCGATCACGGCTATGTGACCGATGACTTGGTCGATCATTACCGTGCCCGCGCCAAGGGCGGCGTGGGCCTCATCATCACCGAGGTCGTGACGGTCGAGCCCACCTATACCTATCTACCGGGTGACATGTGCTGCTACGACGACACGTTTATCCCCGGCTGGGAAAAGCTCGCCGCGGCCGTCCACGAGTATGGCTGCAAGATCATGCCGCAGCTCTTCCACCCCGCCTACATGGCCTTTAACATTCCGGGCACGCCGCGCCTGATCGCTCCGTCCTTTGTGGGCCCGTCTTACGCCCGCGAGGCACCGCGCCCCATCACGGTCGACGAGATTCACGAGCTCACGCATCAGTTTGGCGACGCTGCCGTGCGTATGCAGAAGGCTGGCGTCGATGGCGTCGAGGTCCATGCGGCACACGCCCACGGCATGCTCGGCGGCTTTTTGACTCCGCTCTACAACAAGCGTACCGACGAGTATGGCGGCTCGCTCGACGCCCGTATGCGCTTCTTGCTCGAGGTCATCGCCGAGATTCGCGAGCGCTGCGGCAAGGACTTTATCATCGACGTCCGCATCTCGGGCGATGAGTACACCGATGGCGGCCTGACCCTCAACGACATGATCTACGTCTCGCGTCGCCTGGAGAAGGCCGGCGTCGACATGATCCACGTGTCGGGCGGCACCACCATCAAACGCGGCTCCGCGATTCCCGCCGCCGGTACCCAGCAGGCCTCGCACGCCGCCTGCTCGCGTGAGATCAAAAAGCACGTGAACATTCCCGTCGCCACGGTCGGCCGCATTAACGAGGCATGGATTGCCGAGGAGCTGATCGAGGACGGTGCCGCCGACATCTGCATGATGGGTCGCGCCAACCTGTGCGATGCCGAGTTCTGCAACAAGGCGGCTGCCGGCAACGCCGACGAGATTCGCCCCTGCATCGGCTGCCTGCGCTGCCTGAACGGCATCATGTTTGGCAAGCGCATCTCCTGCACCGTTAACCCCGATGTCGAGCGCGACGAGGCCGGTTACGAGCCTACCGCCGAGGCCAAGAACGTGCTCGTTGTGGGCGCCGGTCCCGCTGGCATGGAGGCGGCATTCATTGCCGCCAAGCGCGGACACAACGTGGTGCTCGTGGACAAGCAGGACGAGCCGGGTGGTGAGATGCGCATCGCGGCCGTCCCGCCGGCAAAGCAGGAGCTCACCCGCGTGATTAAGTACCAGTATCGTCGTCTGGCCGAGGCCGGCGTGAAGTGCGTCTTTGGTACCGAGCTTTCGGCCGAGGACATTCAGCGCGACTACGCCGGGTACGAGGTTGTCCTGGCCTATGGCGCCGAGCCTATCGCTCCGGCCTTTATGCAGGGCTTTAAGCAGGTCATGACGGCTGACGACCTGCTGGGCGGCAATGCCTTCCCGGGCAAGAAGATCGTCATTGTGGGCGGCGGCACCGTCGGCTGCGAGACGGCCGACTATCTGGCTCCGCTGGTCAACGACCTGTCGCCGGCCAACCGCGACGTCACCGTCATCGAGATGACCAAGACCCTTGCCGCCAACGAGGGCGGCGCCGGCCGCGCGGTGCTCATCACGCGCATGCTCTCCAAGGGCGTTCACGTGCTGACCGAGGCCAAGGTGACCGAGATCACCGAGGATACTATCAGCTACGAGAAGGACGGCGAGGTCCACACCATCACCGGTGCCGATACGCTGGTGCTTGCCATGGGTTATCGTCCCAATACCAAGCTGGCCGACGACCTTGCCGCTGCCGGCGTTGCCACCCACGTGCTGGGCGATGCCAACAAGTGCGGCAACATCCGCGATGCCATCGGCGATGGCTACAAGGTTGCCTGCGAACTCTAGTCAACCCCTTGGTGCATGGGGGTCAGGTTACTTTGCACCAATCTGGTGCATACAAACCTGACCCCTTTGCACCAGTCATCTTGCTTCTCTGTATGATATTGTATAGCTACTGTCATACAGGAGGCTAAGATGAGTGCTTCAGTTTTGAGCGTCCGTGTTGATGCATCAATTAAGGAATCGTTTGCCGAGCTCTGCGAGGAGCTCGGCATGACGTCTTCCGTGGCGGTCAACATGTTCATGCGTCAGATGCTGCGGGAGCGGTCGCTTCCATTTACCCCTTCTCTTTCAGTCAAACGGGACGAGGCGAAGACCGACGTTTTGACCGTTGCTGAAATCAGGGATGCCGTTGCTCGCGCGGCGGGTACTCGAAAGGCGATTCGGTCGGTCACGTTGTTCGGCTCGTATGCTCGACGTGACGCAAATACCGATAGCGATATCGACCTGCGTATAGAGGTCGATTCCGATGCGACATTTGGGTTATTCGCTCTTTCCTCGTTCGCGGAGGAGATCAAAGAGGCAACAGGCAAGCAGGTCGACGTCGTTTCGAGCGAACACTTGCGAGAAGACATTGCGCATGCCATCGAGAGGGAGGGTGTGGTGCTGTATGTTCGCCCGTAAATCAGATGCGTTGCGCGCCCAGGAGATTCTCGAGGCGATTGATGAGACGACCGAGAGAATCAAAGCGTTCGGTGTGACGGAAGACGAGTTCCTCCATGCGGATGACATCAAGGCCAGGACACTCGCCGATTCTCTCCTTATGTGTGCCCTCAGGGTGACGGAGGAGGCGGGTAAGCTGTCCGAGAAGGCGCAGCGACTACATCCCGAGATTGAGTGGCGCGGTATAGTGGGGATGCGTAACTATCTTGCCCATGATTACGGCAGCGTCGATCGCGCCGTGGTTTGGGACGCGGTGACATCAGAGTTTCCCGCTCTTGCAGTGGCATGCCGACAGATTATCGAGGAATCCTAATCTTGCTCTCTTTGAGCCAACATGGTGTGAGATAACCTGACCCCATTGCACCATTTGATAGCAAAAAGCGGCGGCCGTCCCGTGTTGGGGCGGCCGCCGCTTGCGTTCGCTGCGATGGGTCGTGCGATTAGAGCCCCAGGAGCTCCTTGACCTTGGCGATGATTGCCTCGTCGGTGGCGTTGGCGAAGAAGTACTCCTGGAAGTGCTCGCCAGCCAGGGCGCCCTTGACCAGATCCTGGTCGATCTCGCCCAGGACGTCGACGAGCGGACGCATGGTCACAGCGCGGACGCCGTCGAGGATCTTCTTGTTGCGCTGCTCGGGCTCAACACGCTCGGCAGGATAACCGTTGCCGGAACCGAAGCCAAAGAGCTTCTCGAAGGTGTACTCGAGGTTGAGCTCCTGGCCCCAGCCGTTCTTGAGGGCGAAGGGCATGGCGACGGCGTTACCGTCGTTGACCTGGGCGAAGGTGTAGGCATCCAGCGGGTCGGCGACATGGCCGCAGAGCACACCGGGGAAGGAGTTGCAGGCGAGCATGGCGCCCTCGCCGGTGCCGCAGCCGGTCACGACATAGTCGGCAGCGCCGGAGTTGAGCAGCACGGCGGCAAGGATGCCGTTCTGAACGTAGGTGAGCGGCTTGGAGTCGGCATCGGCATACATACCGTAGTTAAAGACGGTGTGGCCCATGGGCTCGACGACCTTCTTAAGGGCAGCCTCGATCATGGGGTTCTTGGAGTTCTGGGAGTTCTCGTTGATGAGAGCGATCTTCATTGCGAAATACCTTTCCTATTTCTAACTTGCGGTGAAATACGGACCGTCTTGCCTGGTAGAAGTCAAAATCAATCCCTATTTCACCGCAACTACTAAATGAACCTAAATGTGGGAGCGCGGTGAGCGAGCGGGCTTGAGACGGAGCAGGGTGCCTTGAAAGAGGAGGGAAGCGTACTTGGGTACGCGACCGACGATTGAAAGGCAAGATGCCCGTCTCAAGCCCGCGCAGCGCCTACTGGGGCTGCTTGCCGATGTATGCCAGGATGCCGCCGTCGACGTAGAGGATGTGGCCGTTGACGAAGTTCGATGCATCGGAAGCCAAGAACACGGCGGGGCCCTTCAGATCCTCGGGCGTGCCCCAACGGGCGGCCGGCGTCTTGGCAATGATGAACTGGTCAAACGGGTGGCGGCTGCCGTCGGGCTGCGTCTCACGCAGGGGTGCGGTTTGCGGCGTGGCGATGTAGCCGGGTCCAATGCCGTTGCACTGGATATTGGCCTCGCCAAACTCCGAGCAGATGTTCTTGGTGAGCATCTTGAGTCCGCCCTTGGCGGCGGCATAGCCGGCGATGGTCTCGCGACCCAGCTCGCTCATCATCGAGCAGATGTTGATGATCTTGCCGTGGCCCTTGGCGATCATGCCGGGCAGGCAGGCCTTGGACACGATAAACGGTGCGTTGAGGTCAACATCGACGACGCGGCGGAAGTCCTCGGCGCTCATGTCGAGCATCGGGGTGCGCTGGATAACGCCGGCGTTGTTGACCAGGATGTCGGGCGTGGTGCCAAAGTCGGCCTCGATCTTGGCGATGAGCTCGGCGACGACGGCCTCGTCGGTGACGTCTGCCACGTAACCATGAGCCTCAAAGCCCAGCTCGCGGTAGTGCTTCTCGGCCTCGGCTACCTTGTCGGCGTGACGTGCGTTAAAGGCGATCTTGGCGCCAGCCTCTCCGAGCGCCTCGGCGATAGCCATGCCAATGCCGTAGGTGGCGCCGGTCACGAGTGCGACCTTGCCATCCAGGCGGAAGCTGTCCATAAGATCAGACATAGCGATCCTTTCAAAAGAAACGTTCATCTATATAAGTCTTGCTTTTAATACAAGCTCAGTATAGGAGAAGCGGAGGAATTGACGCCCCTATTCTCCTAAAAATAGGTGAACGTTCACTTTTAAAAGGTGAACGGTTGAAATCGGTTGTCGCGATGCCCTTACTCGCTTTTCGCCATCGCGCCTTCCGCGATCATGTTGCGGTTGTAGACCAGGTGCAGATACATGGCGTCGTGCGCGGCGGTGGGGTTGCGCGCCTCGATGGCGTCGGCCACGCCGCGGTGCGTGCGGATGGTCTCCTCGACGAGCTTTTTGCCCGTAACGTCGATAAAGAGGGGAACGGATGCCTTGAGCACGCCCATCAGGCGGGGAACGACGAGGTTGCCGCCATTCAGGGTGACTACATGGAGTAGCGCCCGTACGCATCGAATTTCTCCTCTCATAGATGCGTGGCACAAAGAGCCCCGAGTTCAATACGAGCTCGGGGCTCTTTTCGTTTGGATTGCAGACGTATTGCCAGACGAAAGCGTGTTGCGTCTGGGGTAAAATCGTACGAAAGCGCAATTTGCGTCTTAAATCAGGACGCAAATCAAGACGAAAACCGTTTACGTCTGGCTTAAATCCGTACGCAAACAGTTTTCGTCTTATAATACGGTCGTGAAAAGTACGAAACGAAGGGGTTATGCATATGGTTGTTAGAGAGGGCCCTACAGTCGAATACAAGGAAAGCGTTACGCCGACGTTTCTTAAAACGGTGAGCGCCTATGCAAACTACGGGACGGGCAAGATTGAGTTTGGCGTTAATGACGAGGGTATTGCTATCGGTCTTGCAGATCCGATTGCTGAATGCCTGCGCATCGAAAATATGATTAATGACAGTTTGGACCCCGCGCCTCGTTACTCGCTTGAGCCCGATGAGAAACACGGGACCGTAATCCTTACGGTTTATGAGGGCCAGGACAAACCCTATCGAAGCAAGGGAAAGGCTTACAGACGAAACGATTCGGCGACGGTGGAGGTCGACCGGTTTGAGTATGGCAGACTGACGCTCGAAGGCAGCAACATAACGTTCGACGCGCTCACGTCGGCTTGCCAGGACATGAGCTTTCACACGCTTGAGCATAAGTGTGTTGAACATCTTGGCATTTCAGAGCTAACACCGGATATCATGCGTACGCTTCGCTTGCTCGGCAAGGATGGCTATACCAATGCCGCGGCGATTTTGGCGGATAAGAATGATTTTCCGGGCATCGACTGCGTTCGTTTTGGCGATACCGAGGATGTGATTTTGGATCGCGAGACAGCGACAGGTCTATCCGCAATTGAGCAGGTGGACAGGGCGGTTGCTATGTTTGCACGCTACTACCGTTATGAACGTATCGAGGGGATGGAACGCGTCCAAACCGATCGAATTCCTCTTGAGGCGTTCCGCGAAGCTGTCGCAAACGCTTTGGTGCATCGGACATGGGACGTTCGGGCGAACGTTCAAATTGCCCTGTACGACGATCGCGTCGTTGTGACTTCACCCGGACCGCTGCCCGCCGGTTTGACGACGGAACAATACCTGTATGGGCAGATATCCGTGCTCAGAAACCCAATTGTCGCTGAGGTCTTTCTAAAGCTGGATTACATCGAGAAATTTGGTACGGGAATCGCGCGAATCAGGCGTGCGTATCGAGATTCTTTGAGCCAGCCGGTATTTGATGTTCGCGGCGGCATGGTGGCCGTCACATTGCCCGTTATCGATGCCTTTGAAGGGTCTGAGGAAGAGGTCCAGGTTCTCAAGGCTTTGTCAGGCGGACGAATACTGTCGCGGGGCGAGATTGAGCAACAGACAGGATTGAGCCGCACGCGCACGTTGACGGCGCTTGAATCTTTGCTCAACCGAAACTCGATCGTAAGGCGGGGGACAGGACGCGCCACGAAATACGAGCGCGCATAGCTCTGTTAGCGCCGGGCGATTTTAGCCGCTAATAGTCAAACTATTTTGACCAATCC
>JAUUSS010000011.1 GCA_030841765.1 Collinsella aerofaciens
CAATCCCGTCCTCTAAAATAACGATGCCAGCGTCCACTAATAGTTTAATCAGCTCAATAAATGGCTTCATTTCAGTTTGCGCCACAGACTCTCCAAGATACAGAAGCCTCACTAGTCCTCGATATTCTTGGTTTACTTTACCCGATGCAAATAAGTGCTCAACAACATAAAACCTATCCCCCGCCACGGATATGCCCTCGAGTAAATCTGTTAAGCCAACCCTATCAAATTCTTTTGACAATTGACTGTATTGGTCCATTTTGTCGTCCATCCCGCTTCCGCTGGCTATCGTCTCATAAACACAAACCTAACTAGCCGCACGAACGACAAAGAAGCCAAGCTGAAAAGAAGTAGAACCAAAGCTTCAAAAACACTGGTATTCCAATCGCGTACCCAGCCCTCTACCGCCAACAAAAAAAACAGCAGCCCCATCCATAACGTCACAGAAGAAATCAACTTTGCGTAAGGGCGTATATCAATCCCGCTCTCCCTTTTTGTGACATCATATCCAGCAATTGAGCAGAGCCATCTTCCTCTTCTGTATTGGATTGAAAGGATAATCAGGGCAATCGAAGTCATCAAGCAGACAGCATCCCCTGTTTCCATAGAACTTCCTTTGCTTTCCGTCCTAGTTTCGCATTCACAATCGAATCAAACCAAGTGTGAATTACTCGATAGCAACCGCCTTCGTATAAACCATAGCCGCTGCAGCAGCATTAACGACTGCGCCGTAGTTAACACCAACTACGTTGTCATAAACTGCAACTGCCCAAACTGCAGCCGGGAATATAGCAACTCCCACCGCTGGCTCCGGATCTTGACTGCCACCATTTAAGTTAACTGGACCAACCCGCGGATCAAAATCCATTTTTTACCTTCTTTCTAACTTGGCAATAGTCTCCAAAACTACAGATCAATCTGCAATTCTCTAATCTCCATATCACCTTCCATTAACTCATTAGGTATCACTCCCTTCAAGAGAGTGGGCGGCAAAAGACACCGGTCTGTTTCGCTCACCGAATAGATCAGGTAATTCAGATCTCGCATTCCATCACTTTTCAAATCCTCTTGAGTCGTTTCGCTCTTAAAAACAAGCTCGAAGACCGACATGTAGTCACGAATTCCCTGCCATTGCTGCAAGTTTGGAATTACGCCAAATATTGAATATAGGAAGTAGGCATCTTCAACAATCGTTCTTACAAAAGCAATTTGCGTCATACACTCTTGCTGGTTGTCCTGAAGCTCCAATACGACTGATGATGAGCCGAAGTTATCCGAGATGTCATTGACCGTTTGAACTATAGACCCATCAACAATCGGAGACAGATACGAACATCTCAGTGAAGCGGCTTTCGCGTAGTAGGGAATATACATGATATTGTTACGCTGATACAGAAACCTAGGTGCAAGATCGTCTAAATCGCCCTCGAGAAATAAGCCTGTTTTCCATATTTTCAAAATTGTATTTAGAACTTTATCGGCAACGATTGACCTATCGCTGCCGGACAACTTCTTATTGGCGCAAATTTCGTTAGCGATATCTTTAATGCACCGCTCTCCATCTATCAAATTAACGATAGCGAGCGCATCTTCATTGAGACGAATATAGTAGCTGTTCGCGGTCAAAACGCTACCGGTCTGAGTGTGCCTTACGCGTACGGCATACCGCATTCTCGGAACAGCACCCAGCATCTCTCTTTTCTTCATATTTCCTTACCCTACCTCTAGGAAATAGTAATTCATGCTTCCGTTCGCAAGTTCTACCGCCACCGACCATTTAAACCCAAACTGCTCGAGCCCAGATTCGCAGCCATCCTTAGTGATAGCGGCTACTCGACATGGCGTTTCCGAACCTTCCCAGCGCAACTCCGCAATTTGAATCCCCCTTTCCAATATAAATAAAACCAAACTGCTGGACCTGCCTCTTAGTGCAGCGCCCTTAGCCGTAATCAGCATTCCGCAAGGTTCGATGGAATCAGCCCTGATCAGGCAAACCTGATAACGCCCATCAAATAGAGTCTGCCTAATCAGACGTCCTCTCATCTTTCCATTTTGTATAGTTGAGAATGGGTCAAGCACGACATATTGATCCATGCTTTCATTGGCTCTATAAACAAAAGACAAAACCTCTTTGCAGTCGCTCTCTTTAGCCCTAACTGCTTTTACGCAACTTACCCCCGTGCACACGTGCAGCATCCTCCAATTCTTGAGATATATCTATGTTCCTTTCTTTGAAAAGAACAGGAAGCCCCTGTTGGGTACTTGTGAAGTCCGAAAGCTCCTCTATACGAGCTAGGCACTTCTCGACAATTGGGTGCCGTAACGCATATCTATCTATTTCGAGATCAATATAGTCCCGCAGAGTATTTCGATTTAGATTCCAAATGGTAATCGGCAGGTAAGGAGACACCGAGAGCTCCCCATACGCATTGACGCATATTTGCGGAATTCTCCCTGTCTCCCTATACATATACAAATGATCTACGGGGTCACCCCAGGTAATCTGCATTTGAGAAACAGCGTTGCGCGCGCTCAAATATGCAGCAAGCGCATCATTTTGCTCGGGCGTTAGGCACAGATCCTTATAATTCAGCTCACCTCGTCCGAGCGGCATCAAAGGCTGTGCTCTAAAATCACTTACACCTTCTTTTTCACAAAAACTTATTATTGAAGGGTATTCCTTTATATTCCTAGCATGGGGGAGAGAAGCAACTGCGACCCTTATTCCGTGTCTTCGTGCAATCTTAATCGCATCCAGTACTCGATGGAGCTTACCGTTACTCAACCTCACATGGTCATAAGACGCATCTGAAAGCCCATCGAGGCTAAACTGCACTAAATCCAGTCCATCTCTTTTTAGGGCGTCAGCAATTTCTTCTGTCCAAAGAATGCCATTGCTGACCATTGACACGAGAGTGCCTTGATTAAGCTCCTTAACTAACCTCACGGCGCGACGAATCAAATCAAACCTAAGAATGGGCTCTCCGCCACAAATGCAAATCGACGAAAGATCAGTCAAGGCAAGCTGTCGAAAAACGCTGATCAGTTCGTCATCATTCATTTCCTCATAGGCACATTCCCCGCCGAAATCAAAACAATGCCGACATCGCAAATTGCATCGATAGGTCACATCAACTGAGGCCGAGCTAAGATAATTCATATACAATCCGCTCTCTTTCGTGCTTACGAAATACTTAATTGCAATTATGGACCTAGCAATTCTCGTTTATTTCTAATTATCTGTAATGAGTATGTAATGGATTCAAAAGCTGTAAGTTTGAGTCCTACATATTAAAGACATTGGCGGCTTCCTCGGACCTAAAGTGGATGGCAGATTCCCCAATCATGAAAACCGTTATATAAGCCCACATTAAAACTCAATTTGATGTTTTTATTATAGGACAATCTTTCGCCTCATCTTTGTCTGTTTAAAGAAAAAGGACGATATGAAAGAAATAGGATAATTTGTACCCTTTGGCTTGCTCTTTTGCAAACGTATTCCCAATACGTTTTAAGCATGCGGCACTCGCCTTAAGGTCGAAATATAAACGGGGCGAGGCCGGACTACGTCACATACCGCAGGACGGGAGCACAGATCAGATTCACCTATCATGAATTCATCTGCGCGATAAAACTGCGCATGCAAATTTACCGCACTATGAACTACATCGTGCGGGACATGAAGGTGTCGACGACCCGCTAGCTTCACCCGCTTGAAAACACCCGCAAGCGACGGCAGCGTGAAAAGCAATTGGCCTCCGGCGAAACCTCTGCGGAGTTTTCGATCTCCGTATTTGTCGAACTGCCAGTTCTGCCACGCCGCCACTTCCTGCCCGCCGAGATCGTTCCTCAAGCCGCACAGCAGCCCGCCTTCTAAGACCTCAGAGTTCGCCATCGAAGGCGACCTGCCCAGACTCCTCACAATCGGCTTGCATGAGGCCCCGCGCTCCAACATCCTCTGGACCGTGTCCCTCTCGTACCTGGTGAGCGAGCCCGCCGTTGGCCCTCGGATGAAGCTACCGATCGAGACGGGGCGTATGATGGGCGGTCGCTGGAATCGCGCCCCACGCCATCTGCCCTCTCGTGCGATAATCCTCTGCAGAAGTCACCGAAAGCAGAGGGAGTTTGTGATGAAGGTTCTTTTGATCAATGGCAGCCCCAAGGCAAACGGCAACACTGCCCGCGCACTCACCGAGGTCGCAGAGCAACTTGATGCCGAAGGCATTGATACCGAGGTGTTTCAGCTGGGCACCAAGCCCATTCGCGACTGCATTGGCTGTGGTCGGTGCGGCAAGCTCGATTGCCGCTGCACCTTTGACGACGACGTGGTCAACGAGCTCATTGCCGCCGCCGAGCAGGCAGACGGCTTTGTCTTTGGCTCGCCCGTCTATTACGCGCACCCCAGCGGCCGCATCCTCTCGGCCCTCGACCGCGCGTTTTATGCTGGCAGCAAGGCCTTTGCGCACAAGCCGGGCGCCTCTGTCGCCGTTGCCCGCCGCGGCGGCATGTCGACCACGTTCGATGTACTCAACAAGTACTTCACCATCAACCAGATGCCCGTGGTTGCTTCCACGTACTGGAACAACGTGTTTGGTGCCATGCCGGGCGAGGCCGCCCAGGACGCCGAGGGCCTGGCCACCATGCGCAACATCGGCAAGAACATGGCCTGGCTCCTGCATTGTATCGAGGCAGGACAGGCCGCCGGCATCGAAGCCCCCGAAGCCGATCGCGAGCGCACCAACTTCATCAGGTAGAACGGCGGAACAAATACATGAGCGTGCAGATTTTTGGCACCAAAAAGTCCTTCGATACCAAGAAGGCCCAGCGCTATTTTAAGGAGCGCCGCATTAAGGTGCAGTTTATCGACCTTAAGGAAAAGGAGATGAGCAAGGGCGAGCTCACGAGCGTGATGCAGGCGGTCGGCAGCATCGACAAGCTGCTCAACCCCAAGGCCAAGGACGAGGAGACGCTCGCGCTCATCCAGCACCTCACCCCTAGCCAGCGCTTCGACAAGCTACTCGAGAATCAGCAGGTCTTGGCCGAGCCCATCGTACGCAACGGCAAAAAAGCCACCGTCGGTTATTGCCCCGATGTATGGGGAGCCTGGGAGTAGCCTGTGTTATTTGCCAGCGCGTGGGTATAAGAGCGAGCGTTTGGCATAAGATTCAACTGTAAGCCATGCCTAACAAAGGAGGGCACATGCCCAACAGACCCGTGAAGATCATCATGCTTACCGGCTACCTCGGTGCCGGCAAGACCACGCTGCTCAACCACATCCTCGCTAACGACGGCGGCATCCGCGCCGCCGTGATCGTCAACGATATCGGCGAGATCAATGTGGACGCCAGCCTTATCGCCGACGGCGGCCTTTCCGAGACCGACGACCTCATCCCGCTCACCAACGGCTGCATCTGCTGCACGCTTTCGGACGACCTCGCCAACCAGCTGCAGGGTATCGCCGATTCGGGCAACTTCGACTACATCATCATCGAGGCCTCGGGCATCTGCGAGCCTATCCCCATCGCCTACACCATCTCGAGCTTCTGCGACGAGGCCAAGGTGGGCGGCGAGCCCAAGCTCGCACTCGACAACATCGTTGCCGTGGTCGACTGCGCCCGTATGTACGACGAATTCAACGGCGGCCGCGACCTGCTGGCCGAGGATATCGACGAGGACGACATCGAGAGTCTGCTGATCCAGCAGATTGAGTTCTGCTCCACACTCATCCTCAACAAGACCGATACCGTCACGCCCGAGCAGATCGCCGAGCTCAAGGCCATCGTGCGCAGCCTGCAGAAGGACGCCGTGATCGTCGAGGCCAAAAACGGCGAGGTCCCCATGGAGGAGCTGCTCGACACCGACCGTTTCGACTTTATGCGCGCCTACAACTCCGCCGCCTGGATCGAGGCCATGGAGCATCCCGAGGAGCACGACGACCCCGAGGTGCTCGAGTACGACATCGAGACCTTTGTTTACTCGCGCCGCAAGCCGTTTGACCTGCAGAAGTTCACCAATTTTGTTGAGCAGGAGTGGCCCGACGAGGTCATTCGCGTCAAGGGTCCGCTGTGGCAGACCGGCAATCCGGACATGTGTTACATGTTTGAGCAGGCCGGCCACCAGATGCGCCTGATGGAGAACGGCCTGTTCGTTGACTCGGCGCCCGAGGGCGAGAAGCAGAAGATCATCGACGAGAACCCCGAGATCATGCAGATTTGGGACGACGAGACGGGCGACCGCATGACGAGCCTGTGCATCATCGGCCGTCACATGGACAAGGATGCGCTCATCGCCTCCCTCGA
This sequence comes from Collinsella aerofaciens, assembly GCA_030841765.1. GTDB lineage: Bacteria > Actinomycetota > Coriobacteriia > Coriobacteriales > Coriobacteriaceae > Collinsella > Collinsella aerofaciens_AV. Next base: position 6,300 of record JAUUSS010000011.1, read on the forward strand.
TGCCTGCCTGACCGACTGGCGCCGCGCCTAGGTTTATCCAAGCGGGCATTTTTCTGTCTACGTAACCGCCAAACCACCACGAAGGTTAACTTCGTGGTGGTTTTTCGTTCTGAGCCAAGGAGATTCATGTTCAACATTGTGCTGTATGCGCCCGAGATTCCGGCCAATACGGGCAATATCGGCCGCACCTGCGTGGTCACCGGCGCCCGCCTGCATCTGGTGGAGCCGCTGGGGTTTTCGCTCGACGACAAGACGGTGCGTCGCGCCGGTCTGGGCTACTGGCAAAACTTGGACGTGACGACCTATGCCAACTGGGAGGATTTCCTTGCGCGCAACGGCCTCTCCCCTGCCGACGAACGCCTGCATCTGCTGACCAAAAAGGCACGCCGCACCTATGCGCAGAGCACCTACCGCGACGGCGACTACTTGGTCTTTGGCAGCGAGAGCTCGGGCATTCCCGAGCCGCTGCTCGCCGCGGCGCCCGAGCGCTGCGAGCGCATCCCTATGCTGCGCGATTGCGACTCGCTCGATAACGCCGAGGCCTGGGAAGCCCACGAGGAATCGCTCGGGCATACCGAGGACGGCCACGAAGCCATCCTTCGGCAGGACATCTGCGGCAACTTCGTCAATCCGGACGACTACCGCATCAGCGCACTCAACCTCTCCAACAGCGCCGCCATCGTCCTCTACGAAGCCCTGCGCCAAACAGGCTTTCCGGGAATGTGACAAAGGAACTGTCCCTTTGTCACATTCAAGCGCCGCGCCGATGGCGCACACGCCTAATTGATGCTCTAGATAAAGAGCCTCACTTTTAATCAGAATTAACTAAAGTAAAATGAAGTTAAACGGCGGTGTGAAAGGAGAGCCTTGTGGAATATCTCGAGAACCCGTTTACCCCCAGTTTTGGTGAGGTTCCCGCCCATCTCGCTGGCAGACAACAGATTATTCGGGATTTGGACCGTGCCTTCTTGAGCCAGCGCAGGCGCCCAGAATTGACCTCGATCTTCTCAGGCGCGCGTGGAACCGGTAAAACCGCTCTCATGTCGTCGCTCGCGACAAGGGCGGAATCCCACGGCTGGATAGCCGTAAAGACGACCGCGCTCCCGGGAATGCTTGAGGAACTCGAGTTCGGGGCGAAACGCGCCGCAGCCCATCTCATCGACCCGTCCAACCACTTCGAAGTCACCGGCCTCGGAATTGCACCGCTCGGCAGCATCGAGGTCAATCGTGTCCACGATGCCTCAACCTGGCGTTATCGCATGAGCGACATCATCGACCAGCTCAACGAGGCGGGCACCGGTCTGCTCGTCACGGTTGACGAGGTGGACCCGACACTCGACGAGATGATTCAGCTCGCAGCGACGTATCAGCACTTTGTGACCGATGGGAAACGCGTCGCCCTGCTCATGGCGGGACTTCCCAACAACGTCTCGACGTTGCTGAACCACAAGACGGTCTCGTTCCTTCGCCGCGCCCAACAATATCATCTGGGTCGCATTGCCGACTATGACGTACGCGAGGCCTTGATTCGCACGATCCAGGAAAACGATCGCTTGGCAGATGCTGAGGGAATCGATAGAGCCGTTCGCTCGATCTCTGGTTTTCCCTTCCTATTGCAACTCGTAGGCTACCGTGCCTGGGATCTCACAAGCGATTCGAAGGAGATCTCGTCACGCGACTTTGACCTGGGAATCAAAATCGCGCGCGACGAGATGGACAACCGAATCCTCGCGGCAACCTATCGGGAACTCACTGCAGAGGACAAGCGATTCCTCATCGCCATGCTCGATGACGAGGAAGAGTCCACCACCGCTGACCTTGTCGAGCGCCTTAGGCGTTCGCCGCAGCAGGTCTCCCGCTACCGACGCCGCATGATAGACGCCGGCATCATCGGGGAGCGAGGACGAGGGCTCGTCGCATTTGAATTGCCATTCTTCCGCGACTATCTCTCCGCTCAGTGCGTGAAATAGGCATCAATGAGGCAAAGGGACTGTCCCTTTGCCTCATTGTCTATAGGTAGCGGCCAGTAACGCTCTTGGGACAGGCAGCGATATCCGCCGGCGTGCCGGCGCAGACGATTTGCCCGCCGGCGTCGCCACCGCCCGGGCCCATGTCGATCACATAATCGGCGTTACGGATAAGGTCGAGATCGTGTTCGATCACGATAACCGTGGCGCCCTTGGAAACAAGGCCGTCGAACACACTCAGCAACACCTGAACATCGAGCGGATGTAGTCCGATCGTGGGCTCGTCGAATACGAACACGGCATCGTCCTGCACGCGGCCCATCTCGCTCGCGAGCTTAAGGCGTTGTGCCTCGCCGCCCGAGAGCGCCGGCGTGGGCTCACCGAGCGTGAGATAGCCCAAGCCTAGGTCATGCAAGGTCTGCAAGCGCGCCTGGACTTTCTTGAGTCCCACCGTGGCGTCGAGGGCCTCGTCCACACTCATGTCCATGAGCTGCGGCAACGTAAGCAAGCTCCCGTCCTTGCCCTCGCGATGGATATGCGAGGCGGCCTCGGCGTAGCGCGAACCACGGCATGCCGGGCAGATGATCTCGACGTCGGGCAAAAACTGCACGTCGAGCGATATCGAGCCCGTGCCGTCACACGTAGGGCAGCGCAAGGCGCCGGTGTTGTAGCTAAAGGCGCCCGCCTTGTAGCCGGCTGCCTTAGCCTCGGGCGTACGGGCGAAGGCGCGGCGCAGCTCGTCATGAATGTCGGCATAGGTCGCTACCGTCGAGCGTACGTTGGCGCCGATGGGCGTAGCGTCAATCAGATTTGCGCGGCCAATGCCCTCGGCATCGACCCAACGCACGTGCCCCGGCAAGCGCTCGCCAGCTGCCTGCGCCTTAAGTGCAGGAATGAGCGTCTCGAGCACGAGCGTCGTCTTACCCGAACCCGAAACGCCCGTTACCGCGACAAGGCGGCCGCGCGGGATATCAACCTCGAGCGGCTTGACGGTATGGATGGCATCGGTTGCCATGCGGATATGTCCCTGGTCGAACATTTCGTCGTCAGTCACCTGCGGACGCAAGCGCTTGAGCTCGGCGCGCAAAAACGGCGCGATACGGCTGCCCTGCGATTGCTCGACCTCGTCTACCGTACCAGCGGCGATTACACTGCCGCCGCCTGCTCCGGCAACGGGGCCCATCTCGACCAGATAGTCGGCTTCCGCCAGTACGCGCGTATCGTGGTCGACAACAACCACGGTGTTGCCGTCATCCACCAGATCGCGCATCACGCCCACCAAGCCGTCGACATTGGCAGGATGCAGGCCAATTGAGGGCTCATCCAGCACATAAAGCACGCCCGTCGATCGGTTGCGCACCACGCGGGCGAGCTGCACACGCTGGCGCTCACCCGTGGAGAGCGTGGCACCAGCGCGGTCGAGTGAAAGGTAATCGAGACCCAGGTCGACCAGACGACGGGCCGCGCTCAAAAACGAATCGCAGATATCCGCTGCCATGGGCTGCATCTCGGCCGGCAAGGACGTAGGCACCCCGCGCACCCACTCAATCGCCTCACCCAGCGTCATGGCCGCTGCTTGCGCCAGATTGATACCGCGCACCTGGGGCTGGCGCGCAGCCTCGGAGAGACGCGTGCCGCCGCAATCGCGGCATGCTCCCTCGCGCAAAAAGCGCGCAACGCGTTTTAAGCCCTTATCGTCCTTGACCTTGGCGAGCGCATTCTCGACGGTATAGACGGCGTTGTAATAGGTGAAGTCGAGCGGCGTGGCGCCCTCGCCGTTTTTGGGAACGTAGAGAATGTGCTTCTTAACCGCCGGACCATGAAACACGATGTCGCGCTCTTGAGGCGTGAGTTGGCTAAACGGCACGTCGGTGCGTACGCCCATCTCGCCTGCCACCTGCTTCATCAGATCCCACATGAGCGTGCCCCAGGGAAGGACTGCGCCCTCGTTGATAGTCTTTGACTCGTCGGGTACCAAGCTCGCCTCGTCCACCTCGCGCATGACACCGGTGCCGCCGCAGGTGGGACACGCACCGCCGCTGTTAAACGCAAGGTCCTCAGCGCTCGGCGCGTAGAACTCACGACCGCATGCAGGGCACGCGAGCGACAGGCCTGCGGCAACGTTAAGGCTCGGCTCCACACGCGCCCCGCAATGCGGGCACACATGATGGGCGCAACGGCTAAAGAGCAGACGCAGGCTATTGTTGAGTTCAGTCATGGTGCCAAAAGTGGACCGCACGCCCGGCACGCTGGGGCGCTGATGCAATGCGAGTGCCGCCGGCACGTGCAATACCTCATCCACCTGAGCGTGCTCGGCCTGCGTCAGGCGACGGCGGGTATAGGTGCTGAGCGCCTCCAGGTAACGGCGCGAGCCCTCGGCATAAAGAACCCCCAGCGCCAACGAACTCTTGCCCGAACCCGATACGCCGGCAATACCCACCAGCTTTCCCAGCGGAATATCGATATCGATGTCCTTGAGGTTATGGACGCGCGCGCCACGCACCTCGATAGCCTGCGGACTCATCTTCTGTTCCGTCACCTTTATCACCCTACTCATGCCATAAAACGCGATCGCGAATGTACACGCCCAGCATGGGCACGGTAAACCGGACGAGACCGTATCCGGCGGCCTCGATGACGCGCTCGCGAATCAGGCTTGCGCGATATTTACTCGCCCAACTCTGGGTGCGATCGCAACGCTCAATGATATCCGCCATGCGCGTCGGCTTACCCTCGTCAGCAGCCATGGCCTCGATAAAGAGGCGTTGCGGACTGCGCAACCCGTAATACAGGGGCGCGTCGACCGCTTCGTAGAACTCGGAGACGGCATCCGCATGGCCATCCTCGACATCGCGCCTTTCGATGACCTGCGAGCTACGCCGGACAGCAGACCGCCACATGTAATATCCCACCAGCTGAACCATATAGGGATGCCCCATGCTCTTGCGCGCCGCAAGGTCCGCCGTCTCCGCGTCAACGTAAAGACCAGCATCTTTGACCGCCTGGATATATGAATCACGCACCTTGGGCAAGGATATCGCCCCCAGCGTACGCTGCTGGGCACGCCGCAAAAACGTCACGCTCGGCTCTTCGAGCAGGTCGTCAACCATACTGGGTAAGCCGGCGAACACCAGCGCAAGACCGCGCTGCTCGCTATCGGGCAAGCCCGTGGCATCCTGGTCTCCGAGCACCTGCTGATAGAGAACGGCAAGGGCCGCCAGCTCCTCGATAGACGCCGATTGCGCCTCGTCAATCGCAAACAGTATGCCTTTGCCTGGACCGAGCTTCTTAAGGCGCTCGTTGACCAGCCCGCGCAGCGTTTCACCCTTTGCACGCGCCGCCTCGACCGACATGCGCCCGAATGATGGACCGAACTCCATTGACGTCACAACGGGCTTATTCGAGCGAAGCGCGTCGGCCAATCGGTCGCATAAGCCAAGCGAAGCGGAATCGGAGACAACCGCCCATCCGCGCTCGCTAGCTAAACGCTGCAGCTCCCGCAGGAGAACCGTCTTGCCGCAGCCGCGGTTTCCCGTAATGAGCATGAGCCTACCCGGCGCTCCGGCGCCGTTATCGAGCCCTTCCTCAAAATCTTCGATGACCGACTCGCGACCGATGAGTATCGGAGGCCGCTTGCCAGCCGTGGGCTTAAAGGGATTTGGATTCATGTCGGCCTCCTCGGATTGGCAAACCCTGGTAATAGTTATACCAACTTATACCGAGTTATACCAATAGCATGTGACAAAGGAACTGTCCCTTTGTCACATGTGGCCGAAAAACTCGGCGTCTGCTGCTCGCCAGGGGCGGAAGGTGGCGGGATCGATCTTTACGTGCGCCGCGGCGGGTACGTCGTACCATTTGACCGTGTAACCGGCGCCGTGAGAGCAAAAGACCGAATCGGGCGTGTTAGGCAGATCGGCCTCGGGCTCATAGGCGGCCGTCTCAATGACGCGCTCGGCATCGTGACAAGGCGCATAGCCGGCGAACTCTAGATACAGATGCCCACGACCACTCGTGTAGGCAGCCACCTCCAGCGCATAATCCTGCACCTCGGATGCCGGCACGCGACCCACAAGCTTCGCCCGGTCTCCCGCCATCGTCGGCGGCTCGTACTCGGCACCCATGCGCGTGGCATCCGAGAGCGCCCGACCCACGCACTCCCCCGGCACCTCGAGCTCAAAGCGATACCACGGCTCCAACAGCACCGCCGCGCCGGCCTCACGCGCCTGCATGAGCCCCTGGCGAATCGCGCGGTACGTGGCCTGGCGAAAGTCGCCGCCCTCGGTGTGCTTGGCATGCGCGCGGCCGCCCGTGAGCGTAATGCGCACATCGGTGATGGGCGAGCCAGTCAACACGCTCAGGTGATCGCGCTCCATGGCGTTAGTGAGTGCCAGACGCTGCCAGTTGAGATCGAGCTCGTCGGTCGAGGTCACGGTGCCAAACTGCACGCCCGAACCCGCTGGCAACGGCTCCAGGCGCAAATGCACCTCGGCATAGTGGCGCAGCGGCTCAAAGTGGCCCACGCCCTCGACCGGCTGCGAAATAGTCTCCTTATAGAGAATGCCGCCGGGCTCAAACTCAACCGAAAGGTCAAAGCGATCGGACAACACCCGCTGCACGACCTCGAGTTGCACAGCGCCCATCAACTGCAAATGAATCTGCTCTAGATGCGTATTCCAGCTTACGCCGAGCATGGGATCTTCATCCGCCAGCTCAGTCAACGCTTTGAACACTGCATGGACATCGTGTTCGCCCGGAAGCACCGTATAGGTAAGGACCGGCGCAATGACGGGTGCATCGCCCGCGGGCTCCGCGCCCAGGGCGTCCCCCGGGCGAACGTGCGCAAGACCCGTCACGGCACAAATACCGCCAGCGGCAACTTCTTGGACAAGCTCATACTTCTCGCCGTTATAGATGCGTACCTGATCGACCTTCTGCTCCCATGCCTCGGCACCGGAACGTCCGTCAATCATCTGCTTGGCATGCAGCGTGCCGCCGGTCACTTTAACCCAAGCCAAGCGCTCGCCGCGATCCCCGCGGCTGACACGATAGACGCGCGCGGCAAACTCCGGGTGCCATGCCTGTTCACGCATCAGCGCGCATATGCCGTCCAGCAGCTCGTCCACGCCTTGGTCCTTGAGCGCCGAGCCGGCAAAACATGGAAAGAGCTTGCGCTCGGCAACCATGCGCGACAGCGTTGCGACAGAAAGCTCACCCGCCTCAAGAAACTCCTCGAGCGCCGCCTCGTCCAACGCAGCAGCGTCCTCCTGAACGGCGCCGCCCGCCAGCAGTTCGCTGGCATCCAGGCAGCCTTCGGAAAGACGCTGCCCAAGCTGTGCCAGCAAAACATCGCGGCCGGGATTCTCCAAATCGATTTTGTTGATATAGATGAACGTCGGAATGTCATAGCGCGCAAGCAGTCGCCACAGGGTTTCGGTGTGCCCTTGCACGCCATCGTTGGCACCCACAACCAAAATCGCATAGTCGAGTGCGCGCAGCGTGCGCTCCGCCTCAGCAGAAAAATCGACATGCCCCGGCGCATCCACGAGCATGACGTGGGTATCGCCATGGTCGAGCACGGCTTGCGACGAGAAAATCGTGATGCCACGTTCGCGCTCGATCTCGTTCGTATCCAGATGCGAATCGCCATCGTCCACGCGGCCGCGCTTGCGAATGCGACCCGCGTTGAACAGCATGGCCTCGGCCAGCGTGGTCTTGCCAGCATCGACATGCGCCAAGATTCCAACGACCGCTTGCTTCGACATGGCTCTCCTCTTATTACAAGCCCATCGCACGCGGCAACGGGCACTCACGCTCCACACTGGATGATACAATTTACGGGCCGGCGGGCGAAGCGGGCCCTATCCCCCGACCGAGCTCATCGCCCCGCGTTGCCGCGCGGCGATTTTCGTAGGTTCGCGCCTTGCGAAAGCCGGCTTGCAAATCAGCGCAGCGAACGAAAATGGCCCCACCCGGAGCCACTTTCGTTCGCGCGAATTGTTGATACGCGTCCCCGTTCTTATGCCTCGCGCAGCCAGTCAAACGCAACACGCGGTGTGCCGTCCGACACGTATACGATACCGGCACGCTTAAACCCGGCCTTGGTGATTGCGCCCTGCATGGGCAGGTTGTCCTGATGCGTGTCGATACGCAGATGGTCGATGCGTTCCTTGGCAAAGGCAAACATCGCAGCCGCGATACCGTGCACGGTGCCATCGGACGCCACGCGGTGCAGCACGGCGTACGGAGTGTCGCTACGCCATTGACCGTCCTCAATGACGTCATAGCACTCGTCCGGGCCCGGCAAAAAGGCAAACGTCGCCACTACGCGGCCGTCGACTTCGCACACATAGCTGCCATCGGCGGCGATGTCGGCAGCCAGTTGCTCGGCCGAAGGCGTGCCCTCGGGCCACTGCGTGGCGTTGCCATGCGCGCGCATAAAGGCGCGGGCGGCGTCATAGATAGCCATGACAGCGGGAATGTCGGTATCGAGGGTTTTTCTGATCATCACGCGGCGACCTCACGTTTATTGGTATCACTTTGGTTGAGCAATGATACCAGCGTTTGGAGAGAGGCGCGAAGCAGATGGGAAGCAAAAAGCGAGCCGCCTGGTCAAAGGCCAAAAGCGAGTTTTTGGGCGCTGCTACCGGCGGCGATATGAGCGACCTGTTTGCGCGCGAGGACGAGCGCCGCGACGCCCTGGACGCCGAGCGCGATGAAGCCTGGCGCTACAAATCGTGCGAACGCAAAAACCGTTACGACACGCGTGCCGAGGCCGAGGCAGTTATGGCCGACTGCGAAAACCGCGGACGCCGCGGGCTGGCCTGCTACAAATGCGAATACTGCGGTGGATGGCACCTGACGTCGCACCCTTGGAAATAGGCACTGCATCGGCACAGCATTGACGGAGCGCCAGCCATCGCACGCAAGCTACGGGCGCGGCGGCACCAAAACATCGTAACGAACGGCCTTGCCCGCAAGTTGATAGCTCGGTTTAACGCCGGCAAGCAGCGGCCCCTTCACCGGCCGCTTGATAACGACCTTGCGCGGGTGCACCGCGAGCGCAGCTTCGACCAGTGTTTCCTCATCGGCACACGGCTGTTCCAGATGGTGCAAGAGTTGGAACTTCTTTTTGACCGCCGCACTTTTGGTGCGCTCGGGAAACATGGGGTCCAGATACACCACGTCGGGGGCGGCAAGCTCGCCCCGCCCAATCAACTCAGCTACATGGCGAAGACCGGCAATGCTGTCCTCGCCCGCATGAAGGCGCATGCGCGACACGGCAACCGCAAGCGCCGGATCATCTGCCGCGCGATCCAAGGCATCCTTGAGGAGCGCCGCAATCACGCAATCCTGCTCATACAGATCGACGGTAAAGCCCGCGGCCGCCAACAGCAGCGAATCCTCGCCAAAGCCTGCCGTGGCATCAATCGCCCATGGGCGCTCGATGCCCTTTGTGCGCGCAGCCTTTACCAACAGCTCTTGCTGCAGACGGCCCCGCTTGAGCCGTGGAAGCATGCGGGTAAAATCGGCACGCAACTCCATCATGCCGTCGGTGAGCGTGAGGCCCTCGGACTTCCGCACGAGCTCGAGCCCCGCGGCCCGAGCAACAGAAAAGGGATCGACGACGCCCATGGGTACTCCTTAGCAAGCAAAACGAATACGTGAGCGCCGTTTATGCCAGCACCCAACCGTCCGCTATTGTCCCATATGCGACAAGACCCACCGCCCATTGCAGAATGCGGGCATCTATTTAGCGGTAAAGCACCAAATCCCGTCAGGATTGCCCTCCACCTCAACCCTGCGTTTACCCGCCGCTTCGCGGCTGTTCCATACTTGCCCGTCCGTATCATTAAAGGACTGAACATTCGTCGTGAGGAATGCAAATGGACCATTCAGTCACACGCCGAAAGGCCTGCCGGCTGGCAATCTCGGCAGCCGGAGCCACACTGGCAGCTGTGGTACTGCCAGCCTGCTCGAACAGTAATTCCGACATGTCCGGCAAGGCCAGGCTGAACGTAGGCGTCCGCTCGGATATCGTCGGGTTTAGCGAGCGTAATCCCAACAACGGCAAATACTACGGATTCGAAATCGACCTCGCCAACGAGTTGACAAACCGTCTTGGCTATGGAGGCTGTTCGTTTATATCCGTAACGCCCGAGACACGCGAAGAAATGCTCTCGTCGGGAAAAGTCGATTGCCTGATCGCGTGCTACTCGATAAGCGACGAACGCAAAAAACTGTTTGACTTCTCTGCTGCCTATTACACCGACTCGGTAATTCTTGTTGTCGAAAATACATCGCTCATTCAATCCTTCTCCCAGCTTAAGGGCGGAACAATTGGCACGGTATCCGGAACAAACGCTGCACCTCAACTTGCCGAGAAGTTTTTGGAGCTGGGGCTTTCGGACGGCACCCCCCAGCAGCAGGATGCCAAGAGCGGCAACATTGACTACGACACATGGCATCTGAGCCAATATGCAAGCTACGCTGAGCTTTCCCGCGCATTGGAAGCCGGCGACGTCGACGCCATGGCGACCGATGGCGCAATTGCCAAAACCTATCTCGATGGCGAGCGCACCGTCCTGCCCGATTTTGGCATCAACCCACAGCGCTACGCCGTCGCAACGCAGAAGGGCTCTGAGCTTTCACCCAAGGTTGCCGCCGAAGTACGCTCAATGCTCAAAGACAAAACAATCGATACGCTCATCGAGAAATGGAACTAAGGAAGTCCACCCATGTCCAAGCGACTAAAACAGAAGTCCGTGGCGCTTGCCATTGCCGTAGCCGTCTGCACGTTAGCGATGGGACTCCTACTCGCCTCGATGCAAACGCGTCTATCGCAAGAGGAATACGCTTTAGAATTCGATCGCGTTGCCGCCGAACTCCCCGATCTCGTTAAAACGGCCCAGTCGGAAACGAAAGACAACACCCAAACATTTGACGACCTGTATCGCACGCGTGCCGCAAGCATCGCGTTTATGGCGGCCCACGATGCCGGTTATGAAGCGACCGATGCCAAAATGGCCGAGTTCAAGGACCTGCTCAAGGTCGATAACGTTCTCGTTACCCGACGAGACGGTTCCATCATCGCCAAAGCGGCTGACACCAAAGCCGATTTTAGCCGCGCCCGCTTCAACCTGCTACGTCAGTGCTTCGAGACCGGCAAGCCCTCCGATCCAGTTGAGGTCGATCTTCCCGATCAAGACTGGCTCATGCGATACTATGCCGCCAAAATCGATGACGACACCATGGTTATCGTAGAGCAAAATCCCCAAGAGCTGCACGCCCTTGTCAAGGACACCGGCTCGGCCGAGAGCATGCTCAAGAACATCTCGCTCGGCAGTCACGGATATGTCCTCGCCGTATCGGCAAAAACACACCTGATCACCTACCATCCCGATCAGAACATGATAGGTACCGATGCACTCGACAACGGCATCGACGTGAGCAATCTTGAGGACGGCAAGACATTCATCACTTCCGTCAAAAACACAAGCCTGTATTGTCGCGTCAAGTTGGTCGATGACACCTATTACATTCTCGCCATCCCCGAAAGCGATACCGCCTCCGCGCGCAACATCACCGTGGGCGTCATCCTCTTTGCCTTCATCGCAGTCGTCGCCGCCGTGGCACTCTATGACCTGTTTGTCCTAGCGGATGACGAACATGACGACCACGACCATCACGAATACGTCAAGATCGGTCGCGGCCTTCGGTTTAGCCCCTCCGTGGGCAGGCGCGCAACAGCCTTGTCCATTGCAGGACTCGTCTTACTTTTGGCAGTAACCTTCTATATGCAAACGCTCTTTGCCCTTTCGAGCCAGGCGACGGTCAATCGGGAGCGCTTAGAGCAGATTGATCAAACGCTCAAAAATAATGCGCTGCGCGAGGATGAACTTACGAGGCAATATAGCGAGCACTATGCCACTGCCTGCCACATTATCGCCTACATCGTTGAGCACAATCCAGAGCTCGCCACGCGAGCCGACCTGCACAGCATGGCAAAAACGCTCAACATCGAGTCAATTTATCTCTACGACGGCGACGGCAATATGACGAGCTCGAGCACGTCGCAGCGATCCTACAGCCTTTCGACCAAGTACGGTGACTCCTCCTACGAGTTCCGCTCGCTTTTGGGCGGCAAGGATGAATATATACAGCCTCTCTCTATCAACAGAACCACCGGCGAGACATATCAGTACATCGGAGTCGCACTCTACGATCAGGATGGCATTGCAGACGGAATCGTGCAGATCGCCGTGCGCCCCATGCGCTTAGAAGAAATGCTCAAGAGCACCAAGATCGACGCAGTGCTCGATGGCATCAAGGCGGGCGCCGGAGGCTTCGCCTTTGCAATCAAGAAAAAAGACGGTACCGTCGCATATCATCCCAACGACCTTCTTTTGGGGAAAAAAGCATCCGAAATAGGACTGACTGACGAGCAGCTTGCAGATGGCTTTAGCGACTTCGTCTACATCGACAACCAAAAACTCTACGCCTCCTGCTTGGAGACTGGCGACTATTACGTTTACGTCGCGGCACCCGAAGACTCCTTTATGCACCAGCGCGTTCCGCTCACAATCGCAACCGGAATCATCGCCGCCATTTGCTTTGCCCTTATCTACCCGTTGCTGACGCTCGACACCATAAAAGTCGAAGAAAAGCGTTCGAAGCACGAAGGCGATTTCACGACAAGACGGCACAACATCACCGTCACGACGTCCGACGGCCGTGTCAAACACAGCGAAAGCGCCATTAGCCGATGGCTCAACATCTCCTTTAAATGGGAGGACAAAACCCCCGAGCAAAAACTCGGCACAGTCCTTAAATGGTTTACCGGCATCGCGGTGTTTATCGTCTTTTTGGCCGTCTTGTTTAAAGACGCTCTGTTTGGTCCGCGTTCGGTATTTACCTATATCCTGGGCAACGACTGGCAGCACGGTCTCAACATATTCGCGCTCACCGCTTCGATCATGTACGCCTGTGTAGCTCTCACAGTGTGCGCAATCGCGCAGGCGCTTCTTCGCATGTTGTCCAATGTGCTTGGAGCGCGCGGCGAGACGATATGCCGACTTCTCTCGAGCCTGACAAAATACGGAACTCTCATCGCTATGCTCTATTGGTGCCTCGGCGTTTTGGGTGTCGATACCGCAACGCTTTTAGCCTCGGCAGGTATCATCACGCTCGCCGTCTCCTTTGGAGCCAAAGACCTCATCACGGATATCTTATGCGGGCTCTTTATTATCTTTGAAGGCGAGTTCCGCGTTGGAGACGTCATCTCGGTTGGCGGCAATACCGGCACCGTTATGGAGATTGGCGTGCGAACCACAAAGATCAATGACGGCAACGGCAACGTTCTGCTCCTACGCAACAGCTCGATTTCGAATGTCACCAACATGACCAAACTTAATTCTTACGCCAGCATAGATATCACCATCCCAGTGGGAGAATCTCTACCCTATGTCGAAAAGGTGCTTAAAGACGAGCTCAAAAGTGTGCATGACCGCGTTCCCGCCATTATCGATGGCCCCTTCTACAAGGGCGTGGTCGACCTTAGCAGCACCGCTATGACCATTCGCGTTGTCGCCACCTGCAAGGAGACCGATCGCGGCAGCGTCATGCGTTCTTTGCGCCGTGAGATAAAGCTCATGCTTTCCCGCCGCGACGTCGCCCCCTATCAACTCGTTTTCGATCATTGCGATGCCGACGAGTCCGCTCCAAGGGAAGCTACCGCCGAAGAACTCGCCGAAGCGGACGAGTTTAGCGAAGAACAGAAACTCGCCTCACAAGACCTGGGTAACGAACCTACCAATCAGTAATTCATGGCACCGGGCAACACCCGCACGGTGCCGTTAAGGCTCAAGGGAAAGGAACTGAACATGAGCAACAACCGTAAAGTCCTAAAGGTCATGTCCATCATCTATCTATTGGGAGGTATTTTCAGCATCGCCGCGGGCGCGTTGGCACTCACCGCGGCTTCGGGCGACGCCAGCGGCGATCTCTCGGTTTACAGCGTTGTCATCATCGTGATGGGCATCGTCGAAATCATCGCTGCCGTGCTGGGCATCCGCGCCTCAAATAACCCCAGCAAGATTGGTGTCGTTTGGGTCTGGGCTATCATTTGCCTGGTTTGCGCCGTTGTGAGCCTGCTGCTTTCCGAGCCCTTCTTGGGCGGAGTCGGCACCAGCGCCACCGATGTCACCGCCGTGGTCGTAAGTGCCGTGTACTTCGTTTTCGCCAACCGCGTTAAAAAGGAAAGCCAGGAGCGCCTGAGCTAGGGCATCTGACCCGCCCGCACAGAGCACCGTATATGAAAGCCGCCCTCCGTTTCTCGAGCAAACAAGAAACGGAGGGCGGCTTGCTGTGGATAGTCTTTGCATTCATTCGATTGCCACGGCACGGCACGATCGACAGCATAATGCCAGACACCCGAGCCGACAGCGGCAAGCGCGTCAACGGATGCGCTTGCGAGCAGCAGACCCGTTGGCACAGCCCACCATGCGAATCAAGTAGTTCTCTACGACGTGATAAGCTTGGGGCTTTTCATCTTTAAGGGAAACTAAGCACACCGGAACCGTCAGGGCCCCTTCGCCCACAATGGGAACAATCTCAAACCCACTAGCGATCTGACCGGGAACGGGAAGAATGGCATTTAAGAAAAAGCCACGCTCGGCCGCCAAAAACGACCCAACTTGAGCGGGGCTATCGATAACGCGCGTCTCACCTAGGACACCGAGGCTTTTGTACTGCCAAAAAATCGAGTTGTTAAAGCTATCGAACGCAGTCGACTGTCCTACCGGATAGGAGCTCAGATCAGCCACGGTCACAAAGGGCCTCTTGCCGAGCGGATGGTCGGCGGCAACGAGAATACCCGTGGGCAGGGTTCCCAGCTGTTCGCAGTCATCATTGGTATTGTCATATGTACCCACCGTAAGCAAGGCATCGAGGCCGCCCTGCTCAAGTTCCTGCTGGGCAACTCCGGGATGCACAGTGCAAATCTTCACCCGCACGCGCACACCACGCATGATAAGCGCAGATAGCCCCTTATATAGCTTATCCTCGTTATCGAATGCGGGAGTGCACAGGCCAATCGAGAGTTCCGGCATCGCTTGCGGACCTGAGGCCGACGAGACGGTCAGGTCGCATCCAGACGGGTCAAAGTTTTCGACCTCGCGATATGCTTCGACGGCGGGGCGAGCCTTGGCATAAAAACTGCGACCGGCCTGAGTCGGCCTGACGCCGCTACTTCCACGCTCAAAAAACTGAACGTTAAAAAACTGCTCGAGCTCGCTAATTGACTTGGAAATGGCCTGAACGGTCACGTTGCGCTGGTGCGCCGCAGCAGTAAAACTCTTCGTCTCGAATACGGCGACAAAATAGCCGACCTGCTTGATATTCACCATTCGCCCCTAAAAAATGCACAGTTTAATCCAGTCAAACAAAAACCTAGCACAGCGCAAGTGCCATCCCCGTCACGAGCGGAGCGTTCAACTATTGGATGAACGTACACAGCACCTTGTTGAATTACAATATGCTTCGTGACATGCGTCATGCGTGCGCATCAAATACGTCATGTCCACTTCGAAAGGACCAGCCATGAGCAACGCCTGTAAATTACTCAAAATCCTATCGTTCCTCTTCTTTGTCGTCGGCATTCTAAGCGCAGGCATGGGTGCTACAGCGCTCTTTGCAGGCAGCGCGGCAGGCGATATCACGAGTGCCATGATCGTCTCTTGCGTCGTCGTCATCGTATTGGGCGTCGTCGAAATTGTGACCGCTGTCTTTGGCATCCGCGCGGCAAATAATCCCGCCAAGGCTGGCGTTGTCTGGATCTGGTCCATCGTCTGCCTAGCATGTTCGGTCATCAGTCTGCTCCTCTCCCTGCCCTTCTTGGGTGGGACCGGCTCAAGCATCCCCGATTTTACCGGCCTGATTGTCAGCATTATCTACTTTGCACTCGCCAACCGCGTCAAGAAAGAGGGCATGGACCGTTTGAGCTAAGCCGCATCCGTGTCAATCGCTCAGCGACTCTGGAATATACGCCAATAAAAAGGGCCGATCGCGCATCTCCGCGGTCGGCCCTTTACGTTTGCCCAGATAAAACCTACCGAAATAAACCTGTCCCTTTTTGGTAGGTTAGCTGTGGCGGTATTCGGCGATGATGAAGTCGATGTCGGTCTGAAGAGTATCGAGGTTTGCCAGACGCTCTTTATCGGCAGGGCGTGTGCGGTAGTAGTACGGCGTCATCTGGAACACCGCCTCGATGTCGGCCTGGGTCTGAAGCGTAATATTCGCAGATACCCGCTGCGTTCCGACCAACTCGAGCTCGGTGGTCTTCGGCAGCTTCTCATCGTTAAGGTATGGCGTGTCGTAGAGCACCTCCTTGAGCCCAAACAGATGACGGGCGCCCGGCACCACGGTGTAGAGCGAGCCCTCTGGCGCCAGCACGCGGGCAAATTCGCGCTCGTTAAAGGGAGCGAAGAGCTCGGTCACCATATCGAAGGCGCCATCGGCCACGGGGATGTCCTTCATGTTGGCCACGAAGTAGGTCGCATCGCCGCGCTTGGCGGCAAGGCGCACCATCTCTTTGCCCAGGTCGAAACCGTAAGCATCCACGCCCGGCACCGCGCCCATGGCGCTGGTGTAGTAACCTTCGCCGCAGCAAATGTCGAGCAGCGTCATGGGGCCATTCGTAGACGCAGCACACCCAGACACCTGCTTGCGCACCAGCTCGATCATCGCATCGCGCAACGGCGCGTAGTATCCACGGTTCAGAAAGTCACGACGGCTGCGCGCCTGCGACTTGGGATCACCCATGGAGTCACCGCTCTTGGACGAGCGCAGCAGATACAGATAGCCCTCGCGCGCACGGTCAAACCGGTGTCCGCTCGCGCATGCCGCACCGCGCTCATCGTCCACCAACGGCTCATGGCAAACGGGACACAACAACATGGCAACTCCTTAGCGCGAACAACACAACGCCCACCATTGTCGCACGCCTTCCCCACCTAGTCATTGGGGACGTTCTTAAATGATTAGCCGTTTAAGAACGTCCCCAATGACTAGTCGATTAGGAGTATCATCATCTGCGCAAATAAGCACGAAAGAGCATATTAGAGATTGAGAGCGCATGGCTGACACCGTATCTAAGCACATTGACATGACCACCGGCTCGCTGTGGCGCAATATTCCCCTATTCGCCTTCCCCGTGGCCGCCACGAGCATCTTGGAGCAGCTGTCGAACCTCATCGCCACGGTCATCATCGGTAACTTCTCGGGCGACCAGGGAACCCTCGCCATGGCGGCGGTCGGCTCCAATGTTCCGCTTACCAGTCTTATGCTCAACCTGTTTATTGGCATGTCGCTTGGCTCCAACGTGGTCATCGCCAACGCTATCGGCCGCAACGATCAGAACATGGTCAAACGCGCCGTCCATACCTCAATTTTAATGGCGCTCGTGGGCTTTGTCGTCATCGCGCTGGGCGAGATCTTTGCCGAGCCCATGCTCGCCGCGCTCAATGTTCCCGCCGAAACCATGCCGCTCGCTTCGCTCTACCTGCGCATCTTTTTGCTCAGCCTGCCCTCGATCTTGCTCTACAACTTTGAGGCCGCGATTTTCCGCTCCGTCGGCATCACCCGCATGCCGCTGCAGGCGCTTGCTGTGTCCACCGTCCTCAACATTGGCCTGGACCTCATCTTTGTCCCCGTACTCCACTGGGGCGTCGCTGGTGTCGCCATCGCCACCGCCATCGCCTACACCGTCAGCGCCGCTACGCTCTTTATCCGCCTGCTCAAGACTGATTCCGTCGTCCGCATCACCCCGCGCGACCTGGCTATCGACCCCGTCGCCCTCAAGCGCATCGTCAAGATTGGCCTGCCCGCCGGCATCCAAAGCGCTGTCTTTGCCGTCGCCAACATCATCATCCAGTCTGCCATCAACAGCCTGGGCACCGAGGTCATGGCGGCATCGAGCGCCGCCATGAGCCTGGAGTACGTGTGTTACAACCTGCTCAACAGCTTTAGCCAGGCTTGCACCACCTTTGTGGGACAAAACCACGGTGCCCGCAAGATCGACCGCTGCACCAAGACGCTCAAGGTCTGCCTGGTCGAAGGCGGTATCGTTGCACTCACCACGATTATCGTTATTGTCGGCCTGGGGCGCGAGATCTTGTCGCTGTTCAACAGCGATCCCAACATCGTCTCGATTGGCTATATCCGCGTGTGCTCGATCTTCCCGGCGTACGCCTTTAGCATGTTCTACGAAAACATGTCAGGCTACCTGCGCGGCTTTGGTATCTCGCTCACGCCCGCCCTCATCACCATGATCTGCGTCTGCGGCATCCGCTTCTATTGGGTGTTCTGCGTGTTCCCGCACTTCCGCACCTTTGCGAACATTATGATGGTCTACCCCATCAGCCTGGGCACCACGGCGTTCTTTATGGTCGTGGCGGTACTACTTTGCCACCCGGCACGCACCTATCGCGCCACCCAAGCCAAAGCGACAGCCCGCTAAACACCGCACTCAACACCACGCCAGTCATTAATTGACAATATGCGAGCTCATATAGTCGATAAAACGCCTCGTGGCGATAGGCATGGTATCCCAGCTACGCCAAGCTGCCACCACGTCGCGCGAGGGAGCATGCACGATGGGACGTACACGAATATCGGCCCGCATGCCCTCAACGGTACGACGATACAGCATACTCACGCCTAGGCCCTCCTCCACCATCGCCATAATGGTGTAGTCGTCGGTTACCTCACTCGTCACGTGTGGCGACAGCCCATGCGCCGCGAATGCATCGAGCACCAGGCTCTGTTCGCCCTCATCCAGCAGCACAAACGGCTCGGACGCCAGGTCGGCAAGTGTCACCTTTTCCTTTGCCGTCAGCGGATGCGCGGTCGGCAACAATGCCACCAACTCGTCGTGATAGACCACGCGCTTCTCGAGCCCAGCGGTAAACCCGCGCGCCGTAAAGCAAAAGTCAACCACGCCATCGTGCACCCATTGAGCGTTGCGCGTGTAATCGCCCTGCTTGAGGGTAAAGCGTACGCCCGGGTGCAGCGCACCAAAGTCGCGGATCACACGCGGCAGCACGGTACGACTCACGTTGGTAAACGTCGCGATACGAATATCAGTCGAGGAGAGTCCCAGCAACTCCTGACGTTTGCCCTCAAGCTCGGCCTCAGCAGTTACGATCTGTCGCAGATACGGCAGATACTGCTTGCCATCGCGCGTAAGCGACACACCCTGCTTACCGCGCTCGATAAGCGTGGTACCCAGCTCGCGCTCGAGCGCCTTGACGGCCTGGCTCACCGCACTTTGCGTATAGCCCAGCTCGTCCGCCGCACGTTTCAGACTGCCGCAATCGACCACCATACATACAATCTGATACCGCGATGCCATCGTGCCTCCCCATCGATGTTGCCGTAAAACGTTTTGCCAGGGCTTTTTCTGTCAACATTAGCATTTCTTAATCATACTGAAGATACATTCGCTTTACTACATCCACATCTGGGAGCAGAATCCTTTTTGCGAAACCGTTCTGTAACAAAAGGAGTCCCATGGATCGCAAAAAAGCAATCGCGCTCTCATTTTCCGTTCCCGTCGCATGGGGCTTTTCGTATCCCCTTATGAAGATCGGCATGGACAGCATGAACGCCACGAGCATCGTCGCGCTGCGCTGCATCATCGCCTTTGCGGCTTGCCTGCTGCTCTTCCACAAGCACGCGTTGCGCATCAACCGTAACCTTATGGTCCGCGCCGCCATCATCGGCGCCATTATGGCAACCGAGCTCACCTGCATGTGCCTGGGCTCCAGCCTCACCTCCGCCTCCACCGCCGGCTTTTTGCAGAGCCTGACGGTCGTGATCGTGCCGTTTGCCAACGCCGCCATGCTGCGTCGCGCCCCCGAGCGCAAGGTGCTCATCGGCACGGCCATCGTCACCTGCGGCATGCTGCTGCTCTCGGGCGCCGACTTTACCAGTCTGAATCCCGGCGCGCTCATCATGCTGCTCTCCGCCTTTATCTACGCTGGACACATCATTGTCGCCAAGCGGTTTGTCGAAGAAGTCGATCCGCTTGCTCTGGGCGTTTGGCAGCTGGGCTTTGGCGGCTTGTTCTCGGGCATCGCCGCATTCACCTTTGGCGGCTTCACGCTTCCCAGTACGCCCAGCGAGATCGTGGTCGTCGTTGCCCTCGCACTCATCTGCTCTGCCTACGGCTTTATCACCCAGACGCTCGTGCAGCCCCACGTGCCCGCCGAGACTACCGGCTTCGCCTTCTCGCTCGAGCCGGTCTGCTCCGCCGTCTTCTCGTTCTTCCTGGTCGGCGAGGTCCTGAGTCCCATCGCCTTCTTTGGCGCCGCCCTCATCCTCACCGGCGTCATGGTGGCAACCGTCGAGCTTCCGCGCCTTCGTGCACATGGACAGGCCCGCATGGCAGGAGCGCCCGAGCACGTCTCGTAGACCCCACTCCTTATGCAGCCGCGGCATAAAGATCTCCAGACGCCTTTACAATAGATGTCAACAGAGCATCTGCCATAAAGGAGCCCCATGGACACCGCAACCCGCGACCGCAACATAGCAACTTGGTTGAGCGATGCGCCGCGGCCGGTACGTGAAACTACGAACCGGCTGCTCGAGCGCATCGCCCTTTTGCGTGCCAAGCAAACCATCTACCCGGCACAAGACGACATCCTCAATGCCCTCGCCTACACGCCGGCCGACCAGGTCAAAGTTGTCATCTTGGGTCAAGACCCTTATCACGGACCCAACCAGGCCATGGGGTTGTCGTTCTCGGTCCCCGCGACGCAAACCAAGTTGCCGCCGAGTCTGCGCAACATCTATAAGGAACTCAAAGCCGATCTGGGCTGCCCCATTCCCGCCACGGGAGACCTAACCCCCTGGGCACAACAGGGCGTCCTGCTCCTCAACACTACGCTCACCGTGCGCGAGCATGCCGCGAACTCGCACGCCAAACTGGGCTGGAGCACGCTCACCGACTACATTATCGAACGCTGCTGTCAGCTGCCCCAACCGGTCGTCTTTTTGGCATGGGGCCGCTTTGCCCAGCAGATGGTCGATGGTAAGCTCGCCGCGACCGGCGCGGGCAAGGCAACCGGCAAGTTCTGCCTGGCATCCACGCACCCCTCGCCGCTTTCGGCCAACCGTGCCACGGCAGAACTCCCCGCCTTTATGGGGTCGCGCCCCTTCTCTGCTGCCAATCGGCTACTCGAACAGCACGGCTCGACCCCCGTCAACTGGGCTTGCCTCGGCTAAAAATCGATACATCAAAAACGCGCCCGACGGCTTTCCATCGGGCGCGTTTCCTATTCGGGCCAAATAAATTGCGTGCGGCCGGCCTCGCCGCCATCGATCAACAGGCTCTGCCCGGTCATAAACCGGTTGGTCATGCCCACAAAGTAGATCCACTCGGCGATCTCTTGGGTGGTGGCCCAGCGTTTAAGCGGCGTGAGCTCCATAATCTGGTTCCACAGGTGTTCGTCTTCCATCACGCAACGGTTGAGCGGCGTTATAACGCCGCCCGGGTCCACACTGTTGGCGATGGCCTGCGGTGCCAGGCGGTTTGCAAGGTTCTTGGTGTAGGCGATAACACCGCCCTTGCTGGCGGCATAGGCGGGAAACTCCGATCCCGTATGTCCGCTCGCCGACCCCACATTGACCACGGATTTGATAGCCGGCGCAGGCTTGGCGGCGAGCCCCTCCCCCACAAAGGCGTAGCGCTCGGTCACGTTGATGGTGCCACACAGGTTGGCGGCGATGTCGTCGGCCGAATCCTGCGTACCGGCAACGTTCACGATTACCTGGGGTTCAAGGTCGTCCGGAAACGCGTCCGGCTTGCGGACATCAACGATCAGATGGCGGTAGCGCTCGTGTTCGATCGCCGCCGGCAGCAGATCAAAGCCCACGACCTCGTGGCCCTCGTCCAAAAAGCGCTGCACGCACGCGGCTCCGATACCGCCCGAAGCGCCCGTGATCAAAACCCGCATACTTGCTCCTTAGGCGGTTGCGTGGCGCTCGAGGTACTCGGCGCCCACGTTCTCGCGCTCCCAGCCGCGCACGACCTTGTAGCCCACGGGGCTCAGGAAGACCTCGCACAGCAGCTCGGCGACGGCACCCGTCAACGAGCACATAAGGACCTGTACCCAGGTCCAACCAAAGAACGTGTGGCTTACCACAATGGCAAAGACCAGGTTGTCGATAAACTGGCCAACGCCCGTGGACACATAGGAGCGGAAGGCAAAGCTCGCAAAGTTATTCTTTTTGAGCATACGGCCGAGCGACTGGTTGAGCGTGGAGTTAACCACGGCAGAAACGAGCATTGCCAGCGAAGAGCCCAGCACCACGTACCAGGTGCCGCCGATGGTGGCGTTAAGGGCATTGTTGACCTCGATCATGCCCGTATCGTAGTACGCGCCCCACATGCCGGGCGTGAGCGAGCACGCCCAAAAGCACAGGCTCACGGCAAGGTTGACCGCCAGTGCGAGGATAGAGATTTTGATGGATGCCTTGGCGCCAAAGCGCTTGCAGATCATGTCCTGGCACAAAAACGAAACCCAGCTCACCACAAAGCCGCAATCGAGTGCCAGATACGGCAGGCTGATGAGCTCTTTGTTGGCCAGCAGGTTCATCATGATGACGCTCACGAAAAACAGCGAAACCGTTGCCGCGGGAATGCTCCGCAACAGGACCTTGTAGTCCTCCATGACCTTCTTGATCATAATGTACTCCTTTGGTTTTAGGTTTTACGAGCAGGATATCGGACCCGAACTGCTCGGACGCCCCGGTCTTGAGACGACGGTGGGTATGATAGCCGCTCACACGGCATCAGGCAAGCAAGCGGCGCGGCAGCCCCACAGGGCCACCGCGCCGATGCGTTAAAAGGCTACGTTGCCAAACTCCGACAGGATAAGATCGGGGTTGTGATCGGTTGCCCAGTCCACGTTCCACGGACTCGTGAACAGCAGCAGCTTACCACCGCGCATATCCTCGACGCGCAACGTGTCGCGCGTGAGCGAAAGGGCCGGGATATCGATGGTGTCGGGGTCGTTCTGGATCCAGCGGATGTCCGTATAGGGCAGCGGCTGGCGACGAACCTCAACACGGTACTCGGCCTTGAGGCGGCGCTCGAGCACCTCAAACTGCAGCACGCCGACCACACCCACGATGACGCTCTCCATGCCGGCACCCAGCTCGCGGAAGATCTGGATGGCGCCCTCCTGGGCAAGCTCCTCCATACCCTTGACGAACTGCTTGCGCTTGAGCGTGTCGACCTGCGTAATGCGAGCGAACATCTCGGGGGCAAACGTCGGGATTTGCGGATACTGCACGTGGCGCTTGCCGGAGCACACGGTGTCACCGATGCTAAAGATACCCGGGTCGAACAGGCCTACGATATCGCCCGCGTACGCCTCGTCAACAATCGCGCGGTCATCGGCCATCATCGACGTACCGGTGGCAAGCTTGAGCTTGCGGTTGCCCTGCACGTGGAAGGCATCCATGCCGCGCTCGAACTTGCCCGAGCAAATGCGCACAAAGGCGATGCGGTCGCGGTGATTCTTGTCCATGTTGGCCTGGATCTTAAACACGAAGCCGCTAAAGTCGTCGCGGCAGGGATCGACCGGTTCGCTGGTGAGCGTATCGGTATAGGCGCGCGGCGTCGGGGCCAGACGCAGGAACTCCTTGAGGAAGGGCTCCACGCCAAAGTTGGTGAGCGCCGAGCCAAAGAACGCCGGGCTCAGCTTGCCGCAGGCCACGGCATCCAAGTCGAGCTCGTCGCCGGCACCATCGAGCAGTTCGATGTCGTCCATCAGGTTCTTATGGTTCTCCTCGCCGATGAGCTCATCCATGGAAGGATCGCCCAGCTCGGCCTCGACCTCGGCGACCTTCTTGGTGGCGTTGGCGTGGCCGTCGCCCTCAAAGGCAATGACGCGACGAGTCTGACGATCGAACACGCCGCGGAAGTTGCGGCCGCTGCCGATCGGCCAGTTCATGGGATACGTATTGATGCCCAGGACATTCTCGATCTCTTCCATGAGCTCAAACGGGTCGCGAGCCTCGTGGTCGAGCTTGTTCACAAAGGTAAAGATGGGAATGTGGCGCAGCGTGCAGACCTTAAAGAGCTTTTTGGTCTGGGCCTCGACGCCCTTAGCACCATCGATGACCATGACCGCGGCGTCGGCGGCCATAAGAGTACGGTAGGTATCCTCCGAGAAGTCCTGGTGACCGGGTGTATCGAGGATGTTGACGCAGGCGCCGTTGTAGGTGAACTGCAGCACCGAGGAGGTAACGGAAATACCGCGCTCCTTCTCGATGTCCATCCAGTCCGAGACGGCATGCTTGGCCGAGCTCTTGCCCTTGACCGAGCCGGCGGTCTGGATACTGCCGGTATAGAGCAGCAGCTTCTCGGTAAGCGTGGTCTTACCGGCGTCCGGGTGGCTGATGATCGCGAATGTGCGGCGCGACGAGATTTCATCCGACAGGCTTGCCATGCGGATCCTTTCTTGCATTGAGTGCATTACGTCGATGTAACCGCACTATTGTAGCCGCGAAATCCCGCCATAGGGCACCTATCAGGACAAATTCATCAGTTGGGGCCTAGGGTAGCAGTCGATGGCGGCACTCCGCAGCAGTTTGTCTCGATCTGTAACATCTAGACGGTTTTTGAACCTCTACCTGTTACAGATTAAGACAAACAGGGGGCGTCCCAGAAAGATCTCGATCTGTAACATCTAGCAGCCAAAAACTTCTCCAGTTGTTACAGATTGAGACAACCAAATGGGGTCCGCCAGCAAAATCTCAATCTGTAACAGGTAGCCGTCCAAACCGGTTCCAGATGTTACAGATTGAGATGAATGAACGAGCGGACAATCCCTATTTACCTCTTGCATAACTGTGCATAGTGTATATATACTATGCTTACCGGTTATATACACGTGTAGCCCATCAGCTAAGGAGCCGCTGTGGACATTATCCTATCCAATTCGAGCGACAAGCCCATCTACGAGCAAATAGCCTCGCAAGTCAAAGCTCAGATTCTATCGGGCACGCTCGCTGCGGGAGCCAAACTCCCCAGCATCCGTGCACTCGCGAGCGATCTTGGCGTGAGCGTCATCACCACCAAGCGCGCCTACGCCGACCTGGAGCAGCTCGGGTTTATCTGCACCGTGCAGGGCAAGGGCTGTTTTGTCGCCGACGGCAACCAAGAGCTCTTGCGTGAAAACCAGCTCTGCCATATCGAAGAGCTGCTCGCGAAAGCGGCAAGCCAAGCCGAGGCCCTGGGCGTCACGCGCGACAAGCTGCACGAGATGCTCGACCTGGTAGCCCCCGAAACCATGCAGTAGCCATCTGCAAGAAAGGCTATACCATGCAAAACCTTTTAGAACTCAAAGGCATCTCACGCCATGTGAGTGACCGTTTTTCGCTGCGCGACGTCACGCTTGCCGTGGAGCCTGGCCAGATCGTCGGCTTTGTGGGTGCCAACGGTGCCGGCAAAACAACGACGATTCGAGCCGCGCTTGGGCTTATCAAACTCGATGCCGGCGAGGTACACCTGTTTGAGCAGCACTGTGGCGCCGACGCACCCGGTGAGGCGCAGCGCTGCCTGCGTTCCCACATCGGTCTTGTCCTGGACACGTGCCCCTTCCCCTCCACGCTCAAGGTGGGCCAGATCGAGTCGCTCGTAGGCCCAGCGTACCCCACGTGGGACCGCGAAACGTTCGCCCGATTCATCAACCGATTTGGCCTCGATCCCAAGACAAAGGTCAAGGACCTCTCCCGCGGCATGGGCATGAAACTGCAGCTTGCCTGCGCACTCAGCCACAAGGCCAAGCTGCTCGTTTTGGACGAAGCCACCGCGGGCCTCGATCCCATGGCACGCGAGGAGCTGCTTGATGAGCTGCTCGCCTTTGTTTCCGACGGCCTGCACAGCGTGCTGCTCTCGAGCCACATTACGTCCGACCTCGATCGCGCTGCCGACCGCGTCATCTGCATCGATAACGGCTCGATTGTGTTTGACCTGCCGCGCGAGGACATTACCGACCGAGCCGGCATCGCCCACTGCACCCAAGCACAGGCCGCCGAGCTTATGGCTTGCGTCGAAGGTGCCCGCGCCGCCCGCCATGCCTACAGCGTGGACGTACTCGTACCCAACCGTCGCGAAACACTCGAGGCCTTCCCCGAGATTCCCTGCGATCGGGCAACCATTGATGACTATCTGCGCCTCATGCTGAAAGGGGCTTCGAAATGAAACGCGCCTTTATGTCCGAACTCGCCATCGTTCGCACGCTCATCCCGAGCATCGCGGGCGTCCTCCTGTTTATCTTCGTCGTGCTGACTCTTGCCAACGCGTCGGATGGCGATTCCGGCATGAGCGCTGGCGCCTGCGCGGTCAGTGCCATGTCGCCCATCATGGTCATGAGATCGCTGGCCGGCTTCGACAATCAAAATGGCTGGGAGCGCTATCGGGCAACGCTGCCCTTCTCGCGCAAAGACATTATTTGTGCACGCTACCTGAGCGTTATTGTCTTCTCCGCCGTCATGGCATGTGCAGCTACGCTTTTGCGTATCGTCGCCATCCCGCTCTTCAACAGCGCGGGCATTCCTTCGACGGGACAGACGGTCTTTGAAATCGCAATCGCCTCGGCAGCCTCGATGCTCATTTCCCTCATGATGGTGTTTTTGGCGCAGCCGCTGTTCTTTCGATTTGGACACATGGAGGCGCTGCGCCTATCCGTCGGCCTGTTTGCCATGCTCGGGTGCCTTACCATGGCAACGTTGAGTTCCTCCAACCCCATCAGCAACTGGCTCATGTCGATTGCCGGAGCGAATCCCGATCCCGCCGTCCTTGGCTGTCTGTGCGCAGGAATTGCCGTACTGGCCCTCGCGCTATGCGTAATCAGCTGCACCGTCAGCACCAAGGTTTATCGAGTACGCGATCTGTAGCCACGCGAGTCTCAATCCACGAAGGACGCGATCGCCCCCCCCGCAAATCCGTGACAAATGGCATGTCCTCGGCGTGCGCCACCGCGCTACTTGCGCAGCGGCTTGGGCAGTGGAACGCCGGCGGCGATGGCTGCGGCGATGATCATGCAGACGATACCCTTGAGTGGGAAGCACATGAGCAGCAGGCCCACGACCATGACCGGCTGGCGCATGACAGCGCCCATCGTCGAGGCCGTGCAGACGGCGACGCAAAAGACCGGATCGGCACCGGTAAGAATGGCAAGACCATAGCCCAGGCTTACGCCCGAGAAGATAACGGGGAAGAAGTGGCCTCCGCGCCAACCCAAGTTGATGAGGGCGGGGGTCAGCATGGCTTTGACAAGACCGGTCGCGATAAGCACGCCGGCGGGAATGGTCAGGTAGGTTTCCATGAGCACGTCGGCCTGGGTCTCGCCGGCAAACATGGTGTAGGGCAGGACCGTGCCGCAGATGGCGAGCGCCAGACCGGCCAGCATGGCTTTGACGACAGGACAATCACCTATTGCATGGGACAGCGCCTCGCTTGCATGCTCGGAGACAAAGTACAGCCAGCCGCAAACGGTGCCGACCAACGCCAACGGAATGAGCCAGGCAAGTTCCAAGTTGCCCACCTCGGCGGACTCGAACCTGGGCATGCCCATGCCGCCGCCCACAAGCTGGCCAAGCAGCAGGTAGGTGCCCAGACCGCCGGCAATCGCAATGCCGTAGACCATCGTCTTTTGCGCCTTGGGCAACTTGATGGTGATCTCGCCGGACGCAGAGCCCTCGTCGCCTTCGGCGCTACCGGCGAGCGGTGCCACGAAGCCAAAGACGGGCGCCGTAAAGAGCGCCGTCAGGACAGCCTGGGTGCCCAGCAGCGTGAGCTCCCTAAACTCGGCGCCAAAGCGACGCATGCGGTCGCCGACCCAGCTGCACAGACCCGCGATAACACCGGTCAGGCCGGCCTCCGGTCCAATGCTGCCGCCAAACAGCAGCGGCAGCAATGCCGCGAGCGAAAGCTTGCCCAAGTTGTCGTAGGGGTAGTGCCCGTCTTGCTTGACCTTAGCCATCACCTGGTTGAGGTCATCGGTCCTGGTGCCCGTCATCTTTTCGTACAGACCGATTAGCAGGCCGCCCAGCAGGCAGACAAAAAACGGATACGGCAAAAAGCCAAACGGGCCGCTGGCAAGCTCGGGCGAAGCGACGCCCAGCGCGTGCGGAATCTCTGTCCATAGATAGTCGATACCGTGCTCCATCGCAAAAAAGAACAGCCAGACTGCGGCACCCGCGAGTGCGCCGGTCACAGCAACGCTGGCCAAAAACAGCGCTCGGTTCGTGGGTTTAGCGAGCTCATCCATCGGGTCCTCCCGCGGTCAAAGTCGACATAGATACGTTTTATTGTAGAGCGAGTGTGGCCCAGTCAAGCCAACCGTCTGCGCTGCAAACGGAGCCACCGGGGACCACGGCGGGGCAGGCTCAAGACTTATCCGTTGATAATCGAGGCAATCTCGTGCAGATCCTCGGCAAAGTAGATGCCCCGTTGACGCTGCGGGCTCGATAGGCCCTTATCAATCATGTGCCCGAGCAGCGCCTTAAGATCGTTGTAGTAACCGTCCAGGTTATACAGAATGCACGGAGCACTCAAGTGCCCCAACGACACCGCGGACATGACCTCGGCAATCTCCTCGAGCGTGCCCGTCCCACCGGGAAAGGCGATGAACGCATCGCCGAGCTCGATCATCTTGGCTTTGCGCTCGGCCATATCACTCGTCACGATGAGGTCGTCAATGCCGTCGTGTTGAAATTCGGCCTCTATAAAAAAGCTCGGCTCAACACCCGTCACGTGTCCACCTGCCTCGAGTACGCTATCGGCGAGAGCGCCCATCAGTCCCGACTTGGACCCACCGTACACGAGCGCCTGGCCGTTGGCGCCAATCCAGTTGCCCAGCTCCTGCACCGCGGGCAGAAACGCCGGGTCATTGCCGACGCTGGCACCCAGATACACGGTGATATTCATATTCAGTCCCCCTCATTGTGACGCGCGGCGCCCGCTCTAGCGTTGGCGGCGCCGATATTCGCGCACGCGGCGCGACAGATCGGCGAGCTGGTCGCGATCGAGCTCTTCCAGATGCTCAAGATCGTCCATAAAGCGCGCCATGGTGTCCTTTTGACGCATCTTGATGAGCGTATTGCAGTAGTTCACCGCCACGCCCGTGAGCATGGCGATGTAGAAGATGCTAATAACGCTCAAGACGACGGTAATAGCGCGGGCAACCGGTGTTTCGGCCGGAATGTCGCCAAAGCCGATGGTCGAGACCGTCTCGAAGCTAAACCAAAGTCCATCGCCAAAGGTGAGGGTCGTGGGCTCGGACAGCCAGACAGCCGTCGAGCACAGCAGGTAAAAGATAAGAAACAGACCCGTGATGCGCGCAAAGCCAGCCTGTCGCAGCACATCGGCAAGCGTCCTCAACTTGTTCATCGCGACCCCTTTTCCCAGACGCCCAATCACGTTCGCCCGGTATTGTCCCACAACCGGCAGCTAAGGACGTTCCTTCTAATATGAGCAGGACATTGTCAAGAGGCAAAATCGGGCCTGGCCCCAACGATATG
>JAUUSS010000140.1 GCA_030841765.1 Collinsella aerofaciens
GACAATCTGACGTTCAACTTCAAGGGCGCGACCAGAAGGTCAGCGCCCTTTTGTTTCACGTCACCTTGTCACAAATGCGGCCCGCTCGCTGTCGTTGCCAAAACATCGGCGCTTCCGTTGTTGGCACTTTGGGACACTCCTGATGATCCCTTGGGGACGGAGGAAAACGGATCACCGAGGGGGTCGGTCTGGCCCGGTGATCCGTTTTCCTCCGTCCCCTAGGGATCATTTGGCGGTGCCGTTAAGCGGAAGGGGTGTTATCGGCGGCCTCCTTTTGGGCATACAATGGCTGTTGGCTTGCTGCGGTGAAGGCCTGTCCGCTCCGCAGCTTTTTTCTACGGTTAAAGGAGTATGTATGTCCGTTGAGGTCATGAGGTCTGTGATCGAGGCCGCCGAGGGGCGTGTTCCCGTCGACACGCTGTTTGCCAACGCGCAGATCGTCGATGTGTACGGCCAGCGCGTGGCGCCCGGTAGCGTTGCCGTCAAGGATGGTGTGATCGTCGGCGTACTCTACGACGGTCGCGACGATGCCGCTGGCACCTACGAGGCGACCGAGGTCATTGACTGCCAGGGCCGCTATCTCGCCCCCGGTTTTATCGACGGACATCTGCACATTGAGTCCTCGAACATCCGTCCTGCCGAGTATGCGCGCATGGCGGCGACGCGCGGTACCACCACCGCCATTGCCGACAGCCACGAGATCGCTAACGTTTCCGGCTTGGACGGCCTGCGCTTTATGATCGAGGACGGTCGTCGTGCTCCTATTTCCATCAAGTACATGATGCCCTCGTGCGTGCCCGCACTGCCCGACGAGCAGGCCGGTGCCGTCATCACCGCTGCCGATATGCAGGCGTTTTTTGCCGAATATCCGGGTGATGTCTTTGGTCTGGGCGAAATGATGAACCTGCCGGGCGTCTTTATGGCCGACCCCGAGACTTGCGCTCGCATCGATGCTGCCAACCAGACGCCGTCCAAGCAGGTTGACGGCCACGCGCCGCTCGTTGCCGGCAAGGACCTCAACGCCTATGCCGCGGCGGGTATTATCGCCGACCACGAGTCGACGATTCCCGAGGAGGCGCTCGATAAACTGTCCCGCGGCATGTATGTGATGCTGCGTGAGGGCACGTGCAGCCACGATCTGGCCAATTTGTCCCCGATGCTGCTGGAAAACCCCGCCCGCGCCCGCCGCTGCTGCTTTGCGACCGACGACCGCGCTCCCTCCGACGCGCTTTCGACCGGCATGATCGACAATGCCTGCCGCGTGGCCATCGAGGCTGGCGTCGACCCGGTGGTCGCCATCTCCATGGCGTCCCTTTCCACGGCTGAGGCATTTGGCCTGGACCACGGCTGCCGCGACCCGCACGAGCTCCGCGGCGCAATCGCCCCGGGCAAACGCGCCGACCTGCTGTTGCTCGATGACCTGACGTTTGCCAAGGCTCCGCATCGTGTCTATGCCGCCGGTGCTCTGGTGGCGCAGGACGGCACCTTTGTGGGCGAGATTGCACCCGAGATGGTCGAGGTTGCGGCCCTTGCCGATGAGCTGCGCGCTTCCGTTAAACTGCCGAAGCTTTCGCTCGACGTATTCGATTATGCCTTTAAGCCGGGCGAGGCCGTTATCGATGTCATCCCGGGTATGGCCATCACGGGTATGGCTCGCCCCGAGAGTGCCGAGGGCCTGCGCCGCATTATGCTTATCGAGCGCCACGGCCGCGGCGTGTCGCTGCAGGCCGAGGGCGCCGATGGCGACGGCCCCGCTGGCCTGGGCCTGGTCGGCAAGCATATCGGTCGCGGCTGGGTGCGCGGCTTTACCATCACGGGCGGTGCCATCGCCTCGACGATCGGCCACGACTCGCACAACGTGTGCGTGGTGGGCGACAGCGCGGCTGATATGATGGCTGCCGTCGAGGCCGTGGGCCAGGGCGGCCACGTGCTGGTGCGCAACGGCAAGGTCGTGGCGCGTATTCCGCTGGCGCTCGGTGGCCTTATGAGCGAAGGCACGGCCGAGGACGTTGCTGCGCAGCACGACGACTTTATGGTCAAGGCGCGCGCCATGGGTATTGAGCCGCCGCTCGACCCCATCATGGGCATCATCTTCCTGCCCCTGCCGGTCATCCCGACGCTCCGCATCCGCCCCGAGGGCATGTTCGACGTTACAACCTTCACCTATGCCGACTAGTCATCGGGGACGTTCTTAAACGACTAATCGTCGGGGACACTCTTTGGCGGGCTGCCTGACGTCGCGACCGTGGGGCCTCTGGCGCGCGTGAGCTATTTGCTAGGTCCTTGTAACGTTTGCGCCCGCGGAGTCTTATTTGAGCTCCCTTTGGGTACGGTGATTTTGGATATACGTCCGATTCCATCAAGCCCGAAGGGAGCTTTTCTATGTTTAAACTGATTGCATCCGATATGGACGGCACACTGCTTGACGAAAACGGCCAGGTGCCTCCCGAGACCTACGAACTGATTCTGGCGCTACACGAGCATGGTGTGCATTTCGCTGCATCGTCAGGTCGTCGCTACGATCGCCTGTGCGAGTTCTTTGCGCCCGTTCGCGACAAGATGGACTTTGTCGCCGCTAACGGCGCCCAGGTCTACGCCGACGGTAAGATGGTAGACCGTGAGGTGTATTCCCACCTGGCGATTCGAAGGCTCGCCCAAGCCGTCAGGACGTTTCCCAATCTGCATCTTGCGCTCTTTGACCGAACCAAGTCCTTCCTGCTCGATGACGAGTGCAAGTTCGTGCGTGAGGTCGATAAGGACCTTCCCAATGCCGAGCGCATTTGGGAGCTGCCCGATCCCAGCGTAAATATCATCAAGGCGAGTATCTTTTGCGATGACTGTGCCGTTATGGACAGTGCCTACGTACTGCAGCGCGAGCTTGGCCAGCTCTTTACCTTTGCGCCTTCTGGAAACGCATGGATCGATGCCATGCAGCCCGGTGTGTCGAAAGCCTCGGGAATCGAGCAGCTCATGGAGCACTATGGCGTCGAACGCGACGAGGTCATGGCGTTTGGCGACTCGATGAACGACTACGAGATCATTCGCTTTGTCGGCACGGGCTGCGCGATGGAAAACGCGCGTCCCGCGCTCAAGGCGGTGGCCGATCGCGTGGTGGGTTGTAATCGCGACCACGCCGTCCAGCAGGAGCTCCGTCGCGTGCTGGAGAGTCTCGCTTAATCCGGCAGATGGGGACGTTCCTTTTCTGCCGGCAGTGGGGGGACAGTCCTTGCAGCTTTTTTGCGAAGACTGTCCCCAACGACTAGTCGTTTAAGAACGTCCCCAATGACTACCCAACGACTAAGCGAGGGCGGCCATGATGGTGCGGGCGACGCCGTCGTGGTCGTTGTCGTATTCGGTGATGGCGTCGGCGGCCTCGCGGTCTTCGGACTCGGCGTTGATCATGGCCATGCCGTGGCCCGCTGCCTGTAGCATGGGGATGTCGTTGATGTTGTCGCCGAACGCCCAGGCGTCGGCGAGACGCTCGCCCAGGTGCTCGCATAACCACGTGAGGGCCGTCCCCTTGGTGGCGCCCTCGCCCATGACCTCGATATTCATGGCGTACGAACGCGTGACCTCAATGCCTTCGAGCGTGTCGAGCGCCGCCGCGATGGCGTCGCGATCGGCCGGGTCGTGCCAGTACATGGCGATGCGTTCGAGCGTCTCGACCTCGTCGATCTTGCTGTCGATATCCATGTCGATCGGTGTTCGTGTGCGCTTGAGCGAAGCCGCGATGTGGGGGTCGCCGCCACAGAACTCATCCAGACGCCCGTATAGCGAGCGGGGGAGGAAGCACTGCCCATCCGCGAAGATATCGAAGGTCACATCGTGGCCGGCGGCAATGCGATGGATGCGGTGGGCAATGCCACGGTCGAGCGGACGGCTCAAGATGCACGTGGCGCGCGAGACGTCGGTGGGCGTACCGGCGTCGAGCTGCCAGACGCTGGCACCGTTGGCGCAGACCGCGTAGTGTACGGCGGGGTGAGCGAGGATGGGCTCAAAGATGCCTGACAGCGGGCGCCCCGTGCAGGGCACAAACTCAACACCGCGGCGCGCAAGCTCGTCGAGCATCGCCCAGGTGGCGTCGCTCATCTGCTTGTCACTCGTCAGCAGCGTTCCATCCATATCGGAAAACACAATCATTCGATGCAGCCCTTTCTACTGGCATAAAAAGCGTGGCCGAGGGCGGTGATGCCCTGGCCACGCTCGGGTTCTATAACGGTCCGCGTCCTAGCGATCGGCGAGCGGCTTGTACTCCAGCGGATCGATCACCGGACGGTATGCCGGGCGGATGATGCGATGCGCGCAGAAGAGCTCTTCCATGCGGTGCGCCGACCAGCCGGCCATGCGGGCGACGGCGAACAGCGGCGTAAAGAGCGTCTCGGGCACGCCGAGCATCTTGTAGATAAAGCCCGTGTACAGGTCGATGTTGGCGCAGATGGGCTTGGTCATGCCGTGATCGCGCATCACCTGCGGGGCCAGACGCTCGATGCGCTCGATGAGCGCGAACTCCTCGCCCAGGTCCTTCTTGGCGGCAAGCGTGCGCGCGTAACGGCGGCACACCTCGGCGCGCGGGT
>JAUUSS010000141.1 GCA_030841765.1 Collinsella aerofaciens
AGAGCGAACAAGTTGTCATTCAAAAGGCAAGGCATAGACCTTCTGGTCATGCCTTGCCTTTTTCATGCCACTTGTTCGCTCTGGACGTCGCTCGCCGGCATTGCCAAAACATCGGCGTCCCCAATGACTACCGCGTGTCTATTAATTTTTCGAGCTTGTGCTGCGCTGCTAGTTGCTGGCGTATATCCTGTTAAGTCGTCAGCATACGATTCAACAGGGAAGGCAGATTATGCATTCTCCCCATCAACGCGACGCGCATCCACAGCCGGTGTGCAGCCGTCGTATCTTCTTAGGCAGTGCGTTTGCTGCGAGCGCTTCCGTCGTCGCCGGCGCACTTGCCGGTTGCCAGCGCCCCTCCACGCTGGAAGTGGCCCAGCCCACGACGGGCGGCGGTCGCGACGACCTGTCCGATTCCGTGATCGGCAAGGACAAGATCCGCATCGGCATGGAGGCGGCCTACGCCCCGTACAACTGGCAGGTCTCCGAAGCCAGCAAGTACACTATCCCCATCGACAACGTGCAGGGCGCCTATGCCGATGGTTACGACGTGCAGATCGCCAAGATCGTCTGCAAGGCCCTCGGTGGCGAGCCCGTCGCCGTCAAGCAGGGCTTCTCGGGTCTTATCGATTCGCTCAACAACGGCCAGATCGACCTCATCATTGCCGGCATGAGCGCCACGCCCGAGCGCGAGGAGTCCGTCGGCTTTTCCGACCCGTACTTCATTGGCTACTTTGGCCTGTTCGTAAAAGAGGGCTCGCCCTACCAAAATGCGACCAAGCTCAGCGACTTTAGCGGCGCAACGGTCCTCGGCCAAAAGGACACCATGCTCGATACCGTCATCGACGAGATCCCGGGCGTTGTCCACAAGAACCCGGTCGATTCGGTCCCCACGGTGTTTTCGAACCTGCTGCAGGGCACCTGCGACGCCGTGACCTACAATACCGAGAACGAGAAGGGCTATATGGCCCAAAACCCGGGTATCGTGCCGATTCGATTTGCCGAGGGCGAGGGCTTTAAGCAGGAGGTCACGGCAAACGTCGGCTGCCGCAAGGGCTCGGACAAACTGCTTAAGCTCATCGACAAGACACTCAAGGGCATTAGCCAAGAGGAGCGCGACCAAATGTGGGACGCGTGCCTCGACCGTCAGCCGGCATAGGGAGGCAGCATGAAAACCATCAATCGCCTGGCCTCCTTTATCAAGGCAGACCACCGTTATGTATACCTGGGCACGAGCGTCATCGCGGCGCTCGGCCTGGCGTTTAGCCAGCGCAACCCCACGCCGATGAGTTTCTTGGCGCCTACGGGCGTGTTCCAAGACTGCCTCTGGGCAATCCTTTGGGCCTGGCTCGTCGTGTCGGCGGCGGCGCTGGTCACCAAGCTCATGCACTGGAACGACTATCGCGAAAAGTCGCCGTTCGCATCCGAGCGCTGCCGTCGTGGCGCACGCCTGGGCAGCTACGTCGTGGTCGCTATCGCGGCGATCTTTTTCGTGGACCGCTGCGTCATGTCGTTTATCGACCTGGTGCAGGTGAGCATTGTCTCGGATTCCAACCCCAGCGACTTTTTGTCGAGCCTGGTCTACATGACCTACAAGAGCGGTGACTTCTTCATTCGCGGTATCGAGATCACCATCGCGCTTGCCACCTTCGGCACCGTCATCGCCTTTTTCCTGGCGCTGCTTTTCGTGTTCCTGCGCATCCAGACGTTCGACCGTGTGGACAACGATCTCACGCGTTTCTTTAAGAGCATCGGCCGCGGCTTTGCGACCGTTTACTCCACCATCGTGCGCGGCACGCCCATGATGGTCCAGGGTCTGCTCATCTATTACGCGGGCTTTACCGTCCTGCGCAGCATGGGCTTCGAGACCGCCCAGGCCAACCAGATCTGGAGCACCTTCACTGCCGGCCTCGTCACCATTTCGCTCAACTCCACCGCATACATGATGGAAGTCCTGCGCGGCGGCATCGAGTCCATCGACGCCGGCCAGGCCGAGGCGGCGCGTTCGTTGGGTCTGTCGCAGTGGCAGGCCATGCGCAAGGTCGTGTTCCCCCAGGGCATTAAAAACGCGATCCCCGCACTCACCAACGAGCTCATCATCAATATCAAGGATTCGTCGGTGCTTTCGGTCATCGGCGTGTTCGACCTCATGTACGCCACCACCACCGTCGCCGGCGTGTACTACCGCCAGATGGAGGTCTACTGCGTTGCACTCGTGGTCTACCTGATCCTGACGCTCGTGGCGAGCCGCCTGCTCGAGGCCTTTGGCAAAAAGCTCGGCGCCGAGGCCCCGGCCACGCTGCCCAGCTCCAACTAGGCTCAAGACGAGGAGAATCATCATGGCAGATACCGCCACTACCGGCGCTGCGGCCGCCGCGCAAAACCAAGAGCCGCTCATCCGCGTCGAGGGCCTGCGCAAGAGCTTCGGCTCGCTCGAGGTACTCAAGGGCATCGACCTCGCTGTCAATCCCGGCGAGGTCGTCACCATCATCGGCGCCTCGGGCTCGGGCAAGTCGACCTTCTTGCGCTGCCTCAACCTGCTCGAGACCCCGGACGCGGGCCATATCTGGTTCCACGGCCAGGACCTCACGGCCGAGCGCTGCAACATCAATAAACTCCGCGAGGACATCGGCATGGTGTTCCAGGGCTTTAACCTGTTCAACAACATGGATGTGCTCGACAACTGTACCCTCGCGCCCGTCACGCTCAAAAAGATGAGCAAGGCCGAGGCCGAAAAGGTCGCGCTAGAGCATCTGGCAAGCGTGGGACTCGAAAAGTTCGCACACGCCGCCGTGGGTCGCCTGTCCGGCGGCCAAAAGCAGCGCGTGGCCATCGCCCGCGCTCTGTGCATGAACCCGCAAATCATGCTGTTCGACGAGCCGACCTCTGCGCTCGACCCCGAGATCGTGGGCGAGGTGCTCGAGGTCATGCGCAAGCTCGCCGCCGACGGCATGACCATGGTCGTCGTCACGCACGAGATGGCTTTTGCCCGCACGGTGTCCGACCGCGTGGTCTTTATGGACAAGGGCGTGGTGCTCGAGGACGCCGCGCCGGCTGAGCTCTTCGGCAATCCCAAGCACCAGCGCACCCGCGAGTTCCTCTCGCGTTATCTCAACGACAAATAATGCAAGCGAACGTGGCAAAGGGACCGCCTCTTTGCCACGTTATTTTTGGAGGAAGGCATGGCCGAGGTTTGGCGCTTCTTTGCGCACGAGGATGATTTTGCCGATATCGATGAGGTCGGCGCGTGCGAGCGCCTGGGCCGCGTGCTGTCGTTTCCGACGATTTCGAGCATGGATGCCCAGACGGTGGACTGGCAGGCGTTTGACGACCTGCGCGCCTATATGCAGCAGGGCTGGCCGCGCGTGTTTGCGACGGGCGAGGTCGAGCTCATCGACCATTCGCTGCTCGTGACGCTTGCCGGCACCGACCCCGCCCTCAAGCCGGTCATGCTCATGGGCCACATGGACGTGGTTCCCGTGGTGCCGGGCACCGAGACGGACTGGACGCACGATCCCTTTAGCGGGCACGTGGACGACACCTATATTTGGGGTCGCGGCGCCATCGATATGAAAGACCAGGTTGCGGGCATCTTGGAGGCCGTTGAGTATGCGCTGGCGCACGGCTGGCAACACGAACGAACGCTGCTGCTGGCCTTTGGCCAGGACGAGGAAACCACGCAGTACGGCGCGGGGGCGATCGGTCGTGTGCTCGAGAAGCGTGGCGTTGAACTTGAATATCTGATCGACGAGGGTGACTACCGTATTGTTTCGGCTGCCGAGTATGGCGCGGGCGAGGGCTGGCTTATGCATGCCGACCTCGCGGAGAAGGGTTACGCCGATATCATACTCAAGACGAAGAGTGAGGGCGGGCATTCGTCCAACCCCTACGGCGGCACATCGCTCGAGGTGCTCAGCCGTGCCATCACCGCAATCTGCGATATCGAGTGGCCGACGCGCGTGACCGACTTGCTTGCCGCTCAACTCGTCGAGTTGGGGCTCTACACGGCCGATGAAATTGCCGCCAACGGGGATGCCATTGTCCGCGATTGCCTCGCCAGCAAAAAGCTCTATCCGCTGGTGACGACCACCTGCGCGCCCACGCAGATCGAGGGTGGCAGCACCGGCGCCAACGTAATGCCGCAGGATATGTGGGCCAATATCAACTTCCGCATGCTCGAGGGTACGAGCGTGGCCGATGTCGTGGCCTGCTGCCGCGAGGCCGTTGCCACCGCTGGGCTCGCCGGCCGAGTCGAGGTCGAGCTGGGCCCCGGCAGCTCCGAGCCCTCGCCGTCCCCGCGCATCGGTGGACCGGGGCTCGAGGCCGTCCGCGCCATCGCCGCCCGCTATTTCCGTGATCCCAAGCCGACGGAGGAAAACGGATCGTCTGCGGTGGGCCAAGAGCCGATGAGCATCGTGCCCTCGACCGTGATTGGCGCAACCGATGCCGCCAACTACCAGCGCATTTGCCGCG
>JAUUSS010000142.1 GCA_030841765.1 Collinsella aerofaciens
AGAAGCGATCTACATTGACAGCGTCTCTCAGGACCAGCTCGTAAGACTTAATGTCGTTGAGCGATTTGTTTTCTATGCCTCTTATGCCATCTCCGCTTGCGTGGGCGGTTTCATTTC
The DNA here is from genome assembly GCA_030841765.1 of Collinsella aerofaciens. Classification (GTDB taxonomy): domain Bacteria; phylum Actinomycetota; class Coriobacteriia; order Coriobacteriales; family Coriobacteriaceae; genus Collinsella; species Collinsella aerofaciens_AV. The sequence goes on from JAUUSS010000142.1 coordinate 118, forward strand.
GTCTGTCGGTGCATATCTCATTGGTCTTTCGGCAGATATCATCGCAATGGTGTTGACGTTGGTTGTCGTTGTCTGCATTCCTGAGATGCGAAGAGGGGACACTGCAGCGACACCTAAGCGTGGAATTAGCCCGAAGATGATCGGTGCCGCTATTGCGCGTAACGGCATTCTTCGTTCAGCGTTCATCATGGACTGCTCTCAGGCATTTGCTTTTGTCGCCCTGGAAGACTTTTTCTCACTGTTGCTTGCGGGTCGCGGAATGAATGCCGTCGCTTCGGGTGTGATCATTGCGGTCCAGCTCCTTGCCTCGGCCTCCATGGGGCTTATTGTGCCCAGTGTGATTGCTCATGTCGACAAGGGCCGTTTTGCGCGTATTTGCGGCATCGTGCGCCTTTCCCTGACTGCTCTGTTTTTGATTCCCTTTACTCCGGTCTATTTGCTGCCCGTGTTCTATGTACTGCAGACGGTCGCTTACTCGTTATTTGCGCCAATTAAATACTCAATTTTTCAAAATGCTGTCGATTCTTCGATGCGCTGTTCACTAATTTCGGTCCAAAGCCAGATGGTGGCGGTGGGCGCTATCCTTTTCTATCTGTTCAATGCTGCGTTGAGCAGCATCGCGGGCATTCGAGTCATATTGCTTGTAGCGCTCGGGATATCTTCTTTGGTGTATATCCCCGCGCTCTTTCGTCTTACAAGTCAAAGGCCATGAGTATTTGGGCACCGATAACTTATATATCAACGCAATAAACCCGAGCGCGAGGGCGTTTGGGTTTATTATTGAAGCGTATGTAACCTGGCGGCGCCACACCGCCTGTTAGTAGGGAGACACATGAACGTTCTGGTCGTCAACGCAGGATCTTCGACGCTTAAGTATCAGGTCATCGATACCAAGTCCCACAAGGTGTCCGCAAAGGGCTCCTGCGAGCGCGTCTGCTTTACCGGCGGTACCTTCACCCACGCTGCCAACGGTTCCAAGAAGGTGACCGAGAACATCGAGTTCCCCGACCACAAGGTCGCCATCGAGGTCGTCCTGAAGGACCTCGAGGCCAACGGCGTCAAGATCGAGGGCATCGGCCACCGCATCGTTCAGGGCGGTTGGTACTTTGGCGATTCCTCCCTCGTCGACGAGGACGTTCTCGCCAAGATTCGCGAGGTCGCTCCGCTCGCCCCGCTGCACAATAACCCCGAGGCCAACGTTATCGAGTACTGCCTGGAGCAGTATCCCGACCTGCCCAACGTCACGGTCTACGACACTGCTTTCCACTTCAATATGCCCGAGGTCGCCAAGACCTACGCCCTGCCCAAGGACGTCTGCGACAAGCTGCACATCCGTAAGTACGGCGCCCACGGCACCAGCTACCGCTACATCTCCAAGAAGGTTGCCGAGATGACCAACGGCGAGGCTCGCAAGGTCGTCGTGTGCCACATCGGTTCCGGTGCTTCCCTGTGCGCCATCGAGGACGGCAAGTGCATGGACACCACCATGGGCTTGACGCCGCTCGACGGTGTCATGATGGGCACCCGCTGCGGCTCCATCGACCCTGCTACCGTGTGCTACCTGCAGCGCGAAGGCGGGTTCACCTTCGACGAGGTCGACGAGATGATGAACAAGAAGTCCGGCCTTTTGGCTGTGACCGGCGGCAAGACCAACGACTGCCGCAACGTTGAGGAGCTCGCCGCTGCCGGCGACCCCGAGGCCCAGCTCGCCTTCGATATGTTCGTCTACAAGATTGCCGCCAAGGCCGCCGAGATGGCCACTTCCATGTGCGGCATGGACACCCTGGTCTTTACCGCCGGCATCGGTGAGCACGCTCCGGCTGTCCGCGCCGGCGTGGCCGACCGTCTGGCCTTCATGGGCGTCAAGATGGACCATGCCCGCAACGCCCTGCGCGGCGACGGCGCTTGGTGCCTGTCCGCCAAGGATTCCAAGGTCAAGATCTTCGTTATCCCCACGGATGAGGAGTTCATGATCGCTTCCGACGTCGAGCGCATCGTTAGCGGTAAGTAATTGATGCAAGGGGAGGGGACTGGATGGCCTTGTGCCGTTCAGCCCCCTTTTATGCTCTTTGGGCGAAGAGCTTAATAGATATTTATTGAATTCTGATAACTTCTTATTAAAGGTACGGCCGCCTTATAGGTTTGCCGACCGTACTGTAATCACGAAGGAGTCTCATGAACGTACTTGTTGTCAACGCCGGCAGCTCGAGCCTTAAATATCAGCTTTTGGATACCGATACCCGCGAGGTTTTCGCCAAGGGCAACTGCGAGCGTATCGGATCGGAGATGGGCGTCTTTGGTCACTCCGAGAACGGTGGCACCAAGCAGACCGAGGAGGTTCCCTTCCCCGATCATCGCTCTGCTATCGCTCGCGTGCTCGAGGAGCTCGAGAAGACCGACTTTACGATCGATGGCATCGGCCACCGTATCGTTCAGGGCGGCTGGCACTTCGATGATTCCGCGGTCGTCGACGATGAGGTCATGGCTAAGATTCTTGAGGTGGCCCCGCTCGCCCCGCTGCACAACTACGGCGAGGCCGCGGCAATCGAATACTGCCGCGAGAAGTATCCGGAGCTGCCCAACGTGGCCGTCTTCGACACCTCGTTCCACATGACCATGCCCGAGGTCGCCTACACCTACGCGCTGCCCAAGGACGTGTGCGACAAGTATCACGTGCGCAAGTACGGCGCCCACGGCACGAGCCACCGTTACGAGTGGATGATGGCCAAGGAGATCCTGGGCACGCGCTGCCACCGTCTGCTTTCGTGCCATCTGGGCAACGGTGCTTCGCTCGCCGCTATTGAGGACGGCGTTTGCCGCGACACCACGATGGGCCTCACGCCGCTTGACGGTCTGATGATGGGTACCCGCTGCGGTTCCATTGACCCGGCTACCGTGTGCTACCTGCAGCGCGAGGGCGGCTACAGCTACCAGGAAGTCGACGACATGATGAACAAGCAGTCCGGTCTGCTTGCCATCTCGGGCATCTCCAACGACGCCCGCGACATCCGTACGCGCGCCTCCGAGGGCGACGAGCGCTGCCTGCTCGCCTTCGATATGTTCGCCTACAAGGCCATGCAGCAGGCCGGTTCCATGATTGCTTCTATGGCGGGCGTGGATACCATCACCTTTACCGCTGGCATCGGCGAGAACGACTGGTCGATCCGCAAGGCCTTCTGCGACTGCTTTGAGTGGCTGGGCGTACGCATCGACAACAACAAGAACCGCGAGGCCGTGGGCAACGGCCCGCAGGTCATCAGCGCCGCCGGTTCCGCCGTCACGGTCATGGTCATCCCCACCGACGAGGAATACATGATCGCCCACGACGTCGAGCGTCTGACCAAGAACAACTAACGCACGCATTTGCAAGTAAACGAAAGGCCTCCAGAGCAACAGCTCCGGAGGCCTTTTTTACTAGCAGGCGGAAATATCAGTCCCAAAGTGACCATCGCCAGTAACGCCTGCACTCCCAGCAACGGCACCCGGCCATCCAGATCTTCAGCCTCAGCTCGTAGCCAAGCCGCCGTCCACTCCAGATGCCCTAATTGCTACGTAGCGGTAGAAGGCCGTACGGGCTAACCCCTGAAAACAATCCGCAGACCAGAAACGCCCCCGTTCGTAGCTCCGAAGGAGCAGAACGGGGGCGTTTCATTGGTCGAGGACGTTTTCAGGGGTTAGCCCGTACGGCCTTCGGGCGATGCGTACGCTACTCAGCCATCTGAGCCTGGACGGCGGTGATGGCTACGACACCCACGATGTCGTCGGCAGAGCAGCCGCGCGAAAGGTCGTTGACCGGCTTGGCGATGCCCTGCAGGATGGGACCGTAGGCGTCAGCGCCAGCGAAGCGCTGGACCAGCTTGTAGCCGATGTTGCCGGCCTCGAGGTCGGGGAACACGAGCACGTTGGCCTTACCGGCAACGGAGGAGCCGGGAGCCTTGAGCTGGGCGACGGTGGGGACGATAGCGGCGTCGAGCTGCAGATCGCCATCGATGGCGAGCTCGGGAGCCTTCTCCTTGCAGAACTTCACGGCCTCCTGGACCTTCTTGGCGACCTCGCCGCCGGCGGAGCCCATGGTGGAGTAGGAGAGCATGGCCACGTGCGGCTCGACGCTGCCCATAAAGGTGGACCAGGAGTGAGCGGAGGCGATGGCGATCTCGGAGAGCTCGTCGGAGGACGGGTTGATGTTGAGGCCGCAGTCGGCGAAGATCAGCGTGCCGTCGGTGCCGAACTGCGGGGTATCGGTGCACATCACGAAGAAGGCCGAGACCAGCTTGGTGCCCGGGGCGGTCTTGAGGATCTGCAGCGCGGGGCGCAGAGTGTCGGCGGTGGAGT
>JAUUSS010000143.1 GCA_030841765.1 Collinsella aerofaciens
CCTTGTCCTGCTCCTTCGGAGCCGCGGACAAGGCGCCACACTGGTCTGCGGAGTGTTCTGAAAACCAAGCCCGGCCCCTGCCTGCGGTGACGCTACTGCGAGCGGCCTGCGATGGGGTCGTTGTTGGTTGTGGCCGCTGGGCTGATGTGGGGGCGCGCGGCTGTTGCGGGCTATGGTCCCAGCGGCGGCCTCGGCGCTGCGCGCCTGCTGCCTTGGGTGACTTTGGGGTCGATTGGGGTTGTCTGCACAATTCGCGGTATTATGTTGCGGAGTTTTGAAAGGAGCCGCTGGTGGTCACGACGACGTTTGCTTCGCCTTTGGGCGAAATCTTGCTTGCCGCTGATGGCCGCGGTCTGACGGGGCTTTGGTTTGAGGGACAGGAGCATTTTGGCTCCACGCTTCTCAAAGAAGATCCTGAACATGTTGAAGGCGCCGATGCAGTTTCTGGTGCTGGCGGCATGTCGTCGGTGAGTCCTGCAAATGGTGCGGCTTCTTCGGTGCTTGAGCGTTCGTGGGCTTGGCTGAATGCTTATTTTGCAGGGCAGGAACCTCGGTTTACGCCGCCGTTGCATTTGATTGGCACGGCGTTTCAGCGTGAAGTTTGGTACGAGCTGCTTTCTATTCCGCGTGGCGAGGTCGCTACGTATGGCGAGATCGCCCAGCGTGTTGCGGCTCGACATCGTGTGCCGGGAAATGAGACACCCGTTGTGTCTCCCCGTGCCGTGGGGGCCGCGGTCGCTCGCAACCCTGTTTCGATTATTGTGCCATGCCATCGCGTGGTGGCGGCCGACGGCTCGCTTAACGGATATGCCGGCGGGCTTGATCGCAAGGAGTGGCTGCTTCGGCTTGAGGGCGCGTACGAGGAGTAACACTCGAGCGCTTTGCATAGCCAAGATGCCGTGAAAGAACGGGACATGCTTTCCGAATGGCGTTCCAAGCGGAAACCGTGTCCCGGAATACAGCCTCAGAGTGGGACACCGTTTCCGGCTGAGACCACCTGCCTGGACATCGATCTACGCCCGCTCCTGCAGGGCGTAGATGGACTTATCCATGTTGAACAGGTAAGCCACAACGCAGACAATAATGAACATCGGCAAGTTACCAAAGCCGAAGACTTCGCAGCCAATAAGGATCGGCGCGAGCAGCGTATTGGTGGCGCTGCCAAAGACGGCTGCGTAGCCCAGCGCGGCGCAAAGCGCGATGGACATGCCGAGTTGAGCCTCGTTATGGCGACATCTGGGTAACAGAAAGGCCCGCGTTCCTCAGAGGCAAGATAGGCAATGCTGCTTCTGAGGTAGATCTCAATTCTGCCGACCGCATCAAACATTAACCGCCGGAGGGCTCGGTCAAATTCATACGTGTAGATGATGGTTTCGAATGTTGTGCCTTCGCGAAAGATGGTAATCCCGGACTTGCATTTGGTTTTGTAGGGAAACCAGTAGGCCGACAGTCTGTAGTGGTCGACTTCGACCAAAGCTCGCTCGAGTTCGCTTTGATCAGAGCACTTAAGACCCTTGTTTTCTGTCAATAGTGCTATTTGTTCGTTGATGGATATCCGCGACTTCCGGTATTTCATTTAAGCCTCTTGATAGAAAAAGAGCTGGAGTTGCGCATCGTTGAGAGGCTTTCCAGCTTTAGCAAAACAAACTTATAAGATGCGACGGGCCGCGTCAAGATAATTACCGGACGGCCTAGGAGGCGGCTGGTTGGCTGGCTTAAAACCCAGCGCGTGAAATGACGCTCCACGCTATTCAGCGCGCTTGATAGGATGACGAACCACAGTCTTAAGTTTCTCCGGCGCACACTTGCGTGGATCGGAAAGATAGATTTCGTGATGTAAACGGGTGTCTGAGAAGTCGGGGACATAGCCCTGCTCGGTCGCATATTCATGCATGGCGTCTACGGTTGCCGGCTCGCTGTCGTAGGGTCCGGTATGCATGCATTGAACGCAGAGACCCTCGTCAACTTTAAGCAGCTCGACGGCAGAAAAGTCCAGTTTCTTTTTGGCCGTGGCTTCCGCGACCGCCCAGTCAAAGTCATCCTGAGTGACGAAATCGGGCAGGCGGATGCACGAGATAAAGTTGAAATCGTCCTTGCGTACATAATCGATGTCGCCGCTCGGGGAGTCTTGCCACCAGAAGCCCTCGAGCGGCGGTACCACAAAGTCGAAATAGCCCTCGATACTCCTTGAGCCTTTCTTTGACATCTTGACGGTATAGGCGATGCCGTAAAGCAGCGGCAGGGCATTTTGATACTCGCCACCTTCGGTATTTGGGTCGCCCTTTCCGCGAACGGCAACGTAGCTCATAGGCGGGACAGTTATGATACTCGGCTTGCTTGCAGGTCTGTAGAGCTCCTTGCATTCCTTCTTAAAGTCGAACGCCATGTTGGCCGCCTTTCTGCGTATTGGCCTGCTTAGATAGCGGAATCATATCATAGAAACGAACAGCTGTTCGAATGATTTGGCTGACAGATTGAGATGCGTGCGTTGTGTTTGGCGGTCGGCCTGACCCCATCGATGATTTCTCTGCCTCCCCGGCGCCTCATCTATAGCTGCCGTTTCCCCATATAGAACCTGCCAAAATAAACCCGTCCCTTTTTAGTCGGTGCGAAATGGGTAATACTAAAGAGTTATCCGACCAGATGGGAACCGATCGATGGCTTATATCGAATTCAAAGACGTCATCAAGGCATACGGCGAGGGCGACGCCCGCATTCACGCACTCGACGGCGCGAGCTTTACGGTCGAGCGCGGCGAGCTCGCCATCATTTTGGGTGCTTCGGGTGCCGGCAAGACCACGGCGCTCAACATTCTGGGCGGCATGGATACGGCGACCTCCGGCACCGTGACGGTGGACGGGCGCGACGTGAGCTCCGCCAACGAGGCTCAGCTCGTGGAATACCGCCGCGCCGATGTCGGCTTTGTCTTCCAGTTCTACAATCTGGTCCCCAACCTGACGGCGCTCGAAAATGTTGAGCTTGCGGCGCAAATCTGCCCCGATTCGCTCGATGCCGAGCAAACGCTTTGCCAGGTTGGCTTGGGTGAGCGCCTCGCCAACTTCCCCGCGCAGCTTTCGGGCGGCGAGCAGCAGCGCGTGTCCATTGCCCGCGCACTGGCAAAGAACCCCAAGCTGCTTTTGTGCGACGAGCCCACGGGCGCACTTGACTATAAAACCGGCAAGCAGATCTTGCAGCTGCTGCAGGACACTTGCCGCAAGCAGGGCATTACGGTCATCATCATCACCCACAACTCCGCGCTGGCGCCCATGGCCGATCGCCTGATCCGCTTTAAGAACGGTCGCGTGGAGAGCGAGATGGTCCAGCAAAATCCCGTGCCTATCGAGACGATCGAGTGGTAGCGCCCATGGACCAAGACCGCCAAAACAGCCTACGCCGCGACGCGCAGAACACGGAGCGCGAGCAGGATTTTACGACCTACCGCACTGCCCAAAGCTCAAACGATATGGTGCCGACGGTTTTTCGCCGTGGCATCTACCGCACAATCCGAGGCAGTCTTAAGCGCTTTTTGTCAATCGTGGTCATCACCGCGCTCGGTGTGAGCGTGATGTGCGGTCTTAAGGCGGGTTGCGAGGACCTGTGCGATTCGGTTGACGCCTACTTCGACCAGCAAAATGTCTATGACATTAACGTGCAGTCGACCTATGGCCTGACTGACGATGATCTCGATGCCATCCAAGAGGTCGATGGCGTCGAAACGGCCGAGGGCATCTACACCGAGACCGCTTACACCGCCGTGGGCACAACGCGCGAGCGCGTGGTCGTGCAAAGTCTCTCCAAGGAGAACATCGATCAGCCGGTGCTCGTGAACGGCGATTTGCCCGAGAGTGCCGATGAAGTCGCGGTGACTTCGAAGTTCCTGAAGGCTTCGGGCAAAAAGCTCGGCGATACGGTGAGTTTTGCCGCCAATGACGCGAGTTCGTCGAACCAAAACGCCAAGGATCAGTTTGCCGCGGGCGATTACACCATTACGGCCGAGGTCCTCGATCCCACTGATGTGAGCTCCGACTCGACAGTCAACGCCTTTCGCGCTGCTTCGGCGGCGGACTATAAGTTCTATGTGAGCGAGGACGCCGCGACATCTTCTTCCTACTCCGCGGTCCACGTGATCGTCGAGGGAGCCAAGAGCCTCAACTCCTATTCAGATACCTATACGGCAAAGATCAATGAGGTCAAGGGCAATATCGAGAAGATCCGCGAGGAGCGTGAGAAGGCGCGCGCTCAGGAACTGACGGTCGACACGCCGGCAAGCTTGGATGCGGCCGAGCGCCAGGCGAATATGCTCTTTGGGATTGAGCAGGACAACATCAATCGCATGGCCGAGGGCAGCGACGAGCGTGCGCAGGCGCAAGCCGACCTGGACCAGCGCCGTGCCGCCGCCGACCAGCAGTTTGCCGATGCCC
>JAUUSS010000144.1 GCA_030841765.1 Collinsella aerofaciens
ACGGTGACGTCGCTTGAAGGCACGCGGAATACGCAGGTAGCGTCAGCAGTCTTAACATACTGAGGCATAATGTTAACCAAGTTGTCCATGACAACCCCTAACTTATCGCGGACGTGCCGCAAATAATGAACCGTACGTAATCATACCCCAACGAATCAGTCTTCGATTTCAGGGTTCAGAAAGTCGATGTCCTCGTCCTCGGGATGCGCGAGAGCCTGTTTAATGGCCGCTCCGCCCTTAATGGAGTAGATGACAGCCGTGAGCATGGAGAAGATCACGCCGCCGTACACAAAGAAGATGCCGAGGGGCACCGAGCTTCCGTTGAGGCCCGGGAAGGCCGTGAGGGTTGAAGGTAAAAGATGCAGGCCGTCAATAACGGGGAACCCGAGCAGCATGAGCGAGAAGCCGGTCATGAGCAGCGCTGTCGCAATCTTTCCGGGGAAGACGACGTCAATGGGACGAGGGTGGTAATGGCGAACGATAAGTGTGCCGATGCCCAGATAGATGTCGCGGCCAATAATGAGCACGCAGACCCAGATGGGAAGCTCGCCGCGGACTACCAGGCCCAACACGCCGGTAAACAGCAGCGCACGGTCGCAAATGGGATCCATGACCTTGCCGAGCCACGAGACCGTCTTAGTCATGCGGGCGATCTGACCGTCCATCCAGTCGGTGGAGGCGGCAACGGCGTAGATAACGATGGCGATGACACGGTTGTTATCCGTCACAAACAGGTACAGAAATACCAGGGTGAGGATCAGGCGCGTAAAGGTGATGAAATTGGAGATCGTAAAGATCTTATTCGACGGGTAATCGGAAGTGCCGATAAGCTCCTTTTTGATCTTCTTTTTGATGCCCACAGGACTCCCCCGCTGGTTAACGACAAAACTTTCGATACTATACCCGTTCCGGCGATGTCTATCCAGCCAAGCCATAGAGAGTCCAGACATGTGGAGGGCGTCGTAGGCGGCGGGAGATTTCGCATTCGTGTACATCAGCCTCCAAACATGTCGAAAAAAGTCGATTTTGGTGGCTGATGTACACGTTTTGATTCGGTGATTGCATCGAGCGGGAACGTTGTTGATTTAAGCAAAATAATCATGGTGATTAAAACAAAAAAGGTCAGGCACTAAGTGCCTGACCTGCAAACTTCTGGTCGGGACGACTGGATTCGAACCAGCGACCCCTTGACCCCCAGTCAAGTGCGCTACCAAGCTGCGCCACGTCCCGAAGCTTTTGTTTGTTGCTCTGCTCTCGCTCGCAACAGGGAATATATTAACCCGAAACTTTAGACTTGTGCAAGAACTTTTTTACAATTTTTGAAGCAAGTCCAAAATTGTATCTGCGAGCTGGGGTTTTGTTAGCACGGGAAGTTCCTGTGTACCCGCTGTGCTCACAATCCAGGCCTTGTTAGTGTCGGTTCCAAAGCCCGAATCGGCGCGCGAGACATCGTTGGCGATAATGGCATCACAACCCTTGCGGGCGAGCTTACGCTGCGCGTACTCCACGACGTTATCGGTCTCGGCCGCAAAGCCGATCACGCGCCGCTCTCCCTTCTGGCGCGAGAGCTCGGCCAAAATATCGACCGTTTCGACAAGCTCGATGCGATCCAAGCGTTCGTTGGACTTTTTGAGCTTATGGTCCGCAGGGGTGGCGGGGGTATAGTCGGCGACGGCGGCCGCACAAATTGCCGCATCGGCCGTCTGGAAGGCGCTCGCCGCCGCCTGCAGCATCTCTGCGGCGGTCTGCACGCGCGCGCACTCCATGCCGCCGGGCACATCGAGCGATGTCGGTCCCAACACGAGCGTGACCTCGGCACCGCGGCGAGCAGCCTCCCTCGCCAGGGCGATGCCCATCTTGCCCGACGAACGGTTGCCAATGAATCGCACCGGGTCGATCGGCTCGTGCGTGGGGCCGGCGGTAATCACGATGCGCTTACCTGCCAGGTCCTGAGGCGCGGGGTTGAGCACCTCGCAGATGGCTTCGACGATGTCCTCGGGCTCGCTCATGCGCCCCGTGTCCACGTCGCCGCAGGCAAGGTAGCCACTGCCGGGCCCCACCACGTGGACGCCGCGGTCGCGCAAAGTGGCCATGTTGGCCTGCGTCGCCGGAGCCTTCCACATGCCGTTATTCATAGCGGGTGCGATCACGATGGGTCGCGGCGTGGCTAGCAGCGTGGTGGAGATGAGGTCGTCGGCGATGCCGTTGGCCATCTTGGCGATGATATTGGCCGTCGCGGGCGCCACGACCACCAGATCGGGCTCCTGCGCCAGCGAAATGTGGTGGATGGGGTCGGAAGGATCGTCGAATAGGCCCACGGCAACGGGCTCGTTGGTGAGCGTACGGAAGGTGAGCGGGCCCACAAACTCGGTGGCATGCTCGCTCATAACGACCTTGACGCGCGCACCGCTCTTTTGCAGCAGGCGCACGATATTGCACGACTTATAGGCGGCGATCCCGCCGGTAATGCCCAGCAGGATCGTTTTTCCCTCAAGTTGCATTGAATTGTTGGATGCCGCCGTCATCGCTAGGCTTCCTTGCTCGGGAGTACCAGGAGGCGGTGGCAGTACGGGCAGTGCGTAATCTCGCTGCCGTCGTGGTTGAGGTCGCTCATGGACGATGCCTGCAGCGCGGTGTGGCAGACCGTGGGGATGTTGCCCTGGATGGTCTCGACGGCCAGGCCGCGGAACTGCTTGAGCAGGCGCTCGTAGTCGGTGAGCACGTCGGCCGGCAGCGTTGCGGCAAGCGCGGTGCGCTCCTTAGTGGCGGCGTCAATCTGAGCCTGCAGGTCGGCAGCCTTGGCGCGAGCGGCCTTGGTATCGGCCTTCACGCCCTCCTCGAACTTGGCGATGATGGCCTGCGCGCGGGCCTCGCGGTCGAGCGCCTCCTTATGGGCGACAACGACGTCCTTGCGGGTGTGCTCAATCTTGTCCAGACGCTTGGCCAGGGTGGCGAGTTCATTCTCCAGGTCCTGAACCTCGCGGTAGTCGGAGCCGTCGACGTGGCGCTTCTTGGCAGCCTCGATGGCGTTGTTGGTCTGAATCTCGGTGGTGTTGAAATCGTCGAGTTCAATGTCCAGATCCTTGCGCTGGGCGTAGAGCTTGGTCATCTCGGCCTTGAGCTTAACGTAGGTCTTGCGCTTGGAAGCGAGCTCCTTGAGCTCCGGCATATTGGCAAGTTCGCTCTTGTTGCGGGCGAGTTCCAAATCGATCTGTTGCAGCTTGAGTAGCGTAGCGCCGGCGCTCATAAGTTCTCTCCTTTTGTCACAGTCCACCATTGGCAAGGGTTCAGTATTTTAATCGCATGACGGGGGTCGACCCCGGCGTCAACTGCAGAGTTCATCAATATATCAACGAACGGCTCCTCAGAGCGGTCGTGACCGAGCAAGATCACCGGTAGCCCGCGCAAGGCAAGGTCTTGCGCCACGTGGTAGCCCGCCTCGCCCGTCACGACAACATCTGCGCCCGCGGCGATGGCGAGCTCTCCGAAGTCGCCTAGGGAGCCGCCCAAAATGGCGACGGTGCGGCACGGGTGATTGGCCTCGCCCCACACGCGTGGGTCGCTGCCAAACGCCGCTGCTGCGCGCGCGGCAAGGTCACGCAGGCTGCAGGGGTCGTTCAACGTTGCAAGCGCGCCCAGTCCGGTCGCTTCGGGGTCGTCCACGTGCTCCAGTGAGCTCACGGGTGCGGCACCCAGCAGCTCGCTCAGGCAGATGCGGGCTTCGTGCGAGCGGTCCAGGTTGGTGTGGAGCGAGATAATGCTCACGCCGCAACGCGCTGCCTCGTAGAGCGCCGCACTGCATTGGGGGCGTGCAGCATCCGCCGGACAAAATGCCTCGGGCGCCTTGATGTATATGGGATGATGCGTCAGCAGCACGTTGGCACCGGCCTCGAGAGCACGGTGCACATTGGCTTCGGTCGCATCGAGTGCGCAGGCAACACCGGTAATCTGCGCGGCAGGGTCGCCGACGGAGAGTCCTACATGGTCCCAACTCTCAGCATCAGTCTTGGGATAGCGTGCCAGCAGCGCGCGCTCAAGCTCGGCGACGATCATGCGGCGCCTACGATCGAGAGCAGCGTCTGGGCAAACTCGTCCAGATCGCCCGGATTCACGCGGTCATCAAAGGAAATGCGCAGTGCGCCCAATGCCTGCTCGCGACCGATGCCCATCGCGCTCAAAACGTGACTGGGGTCCATATTGCCGCTCGAGCATGCCGAGCCTGCCGATACCTCAAAGCCGGCGGCGTCGAGCTTGATGATGAGCTCCTCGGAGTCCATGCCATCAATGTAGATCGATACCATGCCGGGCAGACGGTCGGCCTGCTCGTAGTCGCCCATGGTGGCGTGAATGCG
>JAUUSS010000145.1 GCA_030841765.1 Collinsella aerofaciens
AATTCACGTTCTCGAGCGGCGAGCTTGACAGCCTTGACGACCTGGTCAATACGACCATCGGCATCGACGCCTACCTGACCGATTCCTACGAGGACGTCGCCTCCTACAGCGCAACCATCGCGTAGCGGCAGACATCGACGGCCGCGGATTGGCGGATACATCCGCGCACATGTCAGGCGGGGCCGCAGGAGTTGATCCTGCGGCCCCGTCGTTTTTGTGCCGATGCGTAACGAGCGCTAGCGCTCCATATTGGGAACGATGCTGCCCTCCGTTACTGCGCGCACGGCCAAGCGCATGATGTTGTCGTAGCCGGTCTTGTTGAGGATCTCCGAGATGCGACGCTTGATGGTGCCCTCACTCATAAACAGCTCGGCCGCGATCTCGCGACGGCTCTTGCCCTCGCAGGCAAGGCGCAAAATCGATAGCTCAACATCGTCGAGTGCCGCCGTACCCGAAAAAATACTCTCGGGCGGCTTGGGAAACGTGCAATAGCCCGCCAGCGTGGAGCGCATCACGGCGAACAACTCGTCGATACCGACGTTCTTGTACACAAAGCTATCGACGCCCGCCTCGCGGGCCTGATCGACAAAGGTGATCTCGGGCATGCCGGTCATGATAATGACGCGGCACTCGGGCAGTTGTTCTTTAATGCGCGCCGCCGCCACGATGCCGTTGGAATCATGCTCGGTGCATACGTCCATCAGTATCATGTCCGGGCGCTCCTTGAGCGCGACACCCAAGGCCTCGGAAGCATCGGCAATGGCGGAAACAACGGTCATATCGGGCTGGTCGCCAACGGAACGCGCCAGGCTCTCGCGCAGGATGGCCTGGTCTTCGACTATAAGGACGCGGATCATGAGCTTCTCCTTTGAGCTGTGGCGCTGGCGTTGAGCGGGATGGACACCGCAAGCGTAAAGGGCGGGGCGGCATGGATTTCCAGGCAGCCGCCCAGATCTTGCGCGACATGCCTCATACCTGGGATACCCGTTCCCTCGCGATACGATACGGGTGCAGGCGCGCCGTCGTTAGAAACGGTCATCCGCGCAACAGCGCCGTCTTCCGACGTCTCCCGCCACAGGCGCACATGGACCCGATGGGCCTGTGCATGCTTGGTGGCATTGGTCGAGGCCTCACGGATAATCTGCAAAAATGCGGCGGCGACACGCGCGTCCTCAGGCAGCGCACCCTCAACATCGATCTGCACACTCACCAGGCCAAAAGCATGGACGATATCACCCAGCTGCTCTGCAGGCTCGCTGGCACCGCCACTGCGCAAATCGGCGGCAATTGAGCGCAGCAGCGGGTCGATCTGCTCGAGCGACTCGTCATCCAGGCGCCCCTCCTCCAGATAACGATGGAGGATGGACAGGCGCTGCCCGATCACGTCGTGCACGCGAGCGCGCATACGCAGATAGGCCGCATTGTCAGCAACTTTTTTGACTTCTTCGATCTGGGCTTGGAGCTCTTGGCCCGCAAGCTCAAGCAGGTGGTTGGCTTGCGCTAGGCGATCATGAGCATGCGCATACTCTGTTACATCCAGGCCGATAATGCGCTCAAAGAGGCGGCCCGAAACCATAACGTCATCGTGCACAAACAAGCGAATCTCGGCGGGAGAAACCTCGACCACCGCCCGCGCCTCACCAAAGCGGTCCAGATTAATCCGCACACGGTTCTGGCTGCTTTCGGGCATTTGCATGCTGAGTTTGCGCAGGCCGTTCCATGTACCGCTCATATCGCCTAGGTCGGTGGGCATATGAAGCTCCACCAGGTTTTTGCGCATGCAGCGGTTCATGAGCAGCGGACGGCCCCTCGGGTCCAGATACAGGATGCCCACGGGAATCACGTTGATGGTCTCGATCGTCGAGAACGCGGTGATATCCTCCTGGCGGTTACGGACGTCCATCAAGAGCGCCGCGATGGAACGGAACAGGAAGAACGCTCCCTCTGCGATAAGGACAACGGTCCACGCCGAGCCCATGGCAAAAACCACCGGCGGCGTCACGGCGACAACAAGCAGCAGCTCGACCAGCATGACGGGGCGACGATAGCGCACCATAAGCACCACGCCATAGGCAAAGATTGCGGCATTGAGCCACAGCGCTCCGCCCATTGCCCTGGCGCAAACGTCAAGCGGCGCCACCAGATACGAGCCAGACGACGCGAACAGGATAAGCGCCGAAACCACCAGGTGAAGCACGAGGCTCGCCTCGTAGGTGCAAACCGCCTTACGGTTATAGGACGAGCGGCGCGATGCGATGAGCGGAACGTGGATCGTCTGCAGGCACGCAGCCAGGGCAAAGACAATATCGAGTGCAACGATTTGGGGAAGGATGAGCGAAATCTGCATCGTCACTCACCCGCCCGCGGCATCAACACGATCATACGCAACTGGCCGGGTTCGCCCTCAAGGCGGTATGCCACGTTGCGCCCTTGCAGAGCGCTTTCGAGCTCTTGCGCAGCGGGCGTCTGCGAAAGATCTTCATCATCGTTGGAAAAAAGCGTGGCACGCAGCTCGACACTGCACCGGTCATGGTCGCCCAAGTGATACATAAGCGCCGGATGGTCGGTGGTGTAGGCAAAAAACGCAAAGTCATACACGCAGTCGTACAGGGCGCTTACTGTACTGGCGTGCAACGGGCGCCGTATGGCGATAATCGAGGCGCAATCGATATCGATGGTGTGCAGGTCGCTTGCGAGCTCGTTGGCAATGAGCTGAATGCGGTCGCGATCAAAGCCGCTCTCCCCGTGCTGCGCCAACGTGAGTGACCCCTTGCGCTTGCAATAGGCGACGAGCATCTTGGCGCGCCGCAGCATGCGGTAACGCTCGTGCGAAGACACTTCGTCGGTCAACGGCGGCAGCGAGCTCAGCAGGTCGTACATCCCTTCGAGCGCGCGGACAAGCGCTTGATCCACGTCTTGGACCAGCAAGGTCTCGGCCTCTTGATCTGCCAAATGCGTCTTAAGGTCGTAGTCGGCGGCGAGCAGCTCATTTTGACGCTGCAGTTCCATGCGACGATGTGCCAGTTCACGGTTAAGCTCGTTGAGCTCCGACACGTCTTGGGCGAGCAGGGCCGATCCGCCCAGCAGTGGAAAGGCACGGTACATCACATCGGGATCGGACGCCACGGCAAAGGCATGGGCGCGGCCGTGCTCCTGGGTCCGCAACTCCTCGCGCACGCCTACCGGCGTTGGCTTTGACACCGGCGTGGCATAGACCTCCTGCAGGTCGCGCGTTAGAACTTTGAGGTCAAGCGGCAAGGTGTCGAAGATGCCGGCGATGTCGTGATACGACGGAACGACACCGCAATCGAGACAGATTTCCATCGCCACCACGCACAAGACGCAATAGATGAGCGAGAAGTTGAGCCTCCATGCCCAGGGCACGCGCAACGCATATGAGATGGCAAAGAACGCGCCGCCCAGCAGCACGAGCGCGGCCGTGCCCGAGAAACGTTGGATGCGAAAGGACGAGGACCGGCCCACCAGGATAAAAAAGGCCACAAAGTTAAAGGCCGTCCACACGAGGACGGCGAAATAACCCCAGCCGTACGTGTAATCGTTGCTCCAGGTGTCGCTTGTACGGTCAAAGTGGAAGACCTGCTGGTGAAAATCGTTGGTGAGAACAAATCCGATAAGCAGGATAGCCACAATCCACAGCGCAGCGCAGTAGCGGCGACCCAGGCGGTGTTGCTCCAGGCCCGCAAGGCGCAAACCACACAACTGGTAGAGCAGCGGAATGAGCGTCATGGGCACGTAGTACAGGTACCACAGCACGGTGGCATAGAACGGCGTGAACGACTTGTACTTGAGAATGACTTCGATCATCCACAGGGCGCAGATGGTGGCGACGGCAACAAGGCGGCGGCGCAGCACATAGTCCAAACAGCGCAGATAGACCGATACGCCCCAGATCGAAAATGCAATTGCGGCAACAAGCAACGGCAGAGAGCTCGAATGGACGAGCGCATCCACGACCTCTTCGGACACCTCGCTATAGGCGGGCACGGCGTTAGAAAGTTTGGGGTCGAAGGCGAACAGCGCCGGCAAGACTGCCAAAAGCATGAGGAACAGTGCGGTGATGGCGCCGGCGATAGCGAAGACGCGGCGACGGTACGCCTGATGTGTTATGCCAACAAGGAATCGCGGCATGGCGAAGAGCCTGCCGCCCCTGGGATCCGCCACGGGTGCGGATCGGGCGGCCGCGTTGCCGATATGTCGCTCGCGGGTACCCATAGTGCTTTTAGTGTACCGACAGATGGGTCGAAAAAGCGGGCCGCATGTCCCAAAATCCGCAGACGGCA
>JAUUSS010000012.1 GCA_030841765.1 Collinsella aerofaciens
GATTCGGTCGCACGGAGAGCATTTCCCAGTTGACAAAACTATAGGAACACCCCCCCCCGCGGGCAACAATCCTATTCCACAACACAACCAACAGAAAGGAGTCCCCATGGACACCAATCATTCCCCCATCATCAGCCCCCTCACCATGCGTGAATCCGCCCGAGGTATCACGCTCACCAGCATTTACGATGAGATGCTCGCCCGTCGCGAGCTCTCCGTCATGGGAAACATCGAAACCCCGATGGCCCACGACCTATGCCAGCAGATCCGCCTGCTCGATGCCACCGACCCCAGCCGTCCCATCACCATATTTGTCGCCAGCGCCGGCGGAAGCGTGCGATCGGGTCTTGCGATCTATGACGCCATGCGCCTCGCATCGTGCCCCATCCGCACCGTTTGTCTGGAATTCGCCGCGTCCATGGGTGCCGTAATCTTTATGGGCGGCGACGATCGCCGTATGGCGCCCCATGCAGAGCTCATGATTCACGACCCGCTGATCCCCCAGGGGGCAGGCGGCTCGGCACTTGCGCTACAGGAAACCAGCCGGCGTCTCATGCAGACCCGCAAGACCCTCACGCAAATCCTCTCGGACCGCAGCGGCCTCACGCCCAAGCGCATCCAGTCCCTCACCGCAAAAGACACCTACCTTTCGGCCGAGCGCGCCGTCGAGCTCGGCTTTGCCCACGAAATCCTCTCGACCACCAAGGAGGTCGCCCATGTCTAACCTCGCCAGCCGCCTCGCCGCATCTGAGTCCGCATCGTCCACCATCCTCGCCAAGGATCGAACGCTTTCCTGCGACACCCGCCAAACGGGACTCAACAACAATGCACTTGTGATCGGCCCCTCGGGAGCCGGCAAGACCCGAAACGTCCTCAAGCCCAACCTGCTGCAAATGAACGCAAGCTACATCGTGCTCGACACCAAAGGCACGCTCTGTCGCGAAGTGGGACCCGTGCTGGCAGCCCACGGTTACCGCGTGCAATGTCTCAACTTCGCCGACCTCAACACCGTCCCGGCCCTTGCGCCCGGCATCGAGCGCTGCGGCTACAACCCCCTGAGGCACATTCGCCGCAAGGCGGACGGCAGGCCCAACCAGCAGGACATCCTCTCGGTGGCAAAGGCCATCTGCCCCATCGAGGACAACAACCAGCCTTTTTGGGATCATGCGGCGGCAAACCTGCTGTCGTGTCTTATCGCCTACGTCACCGAACAGCTACCCGCCGACGAGCAGACGATCAGCTCGGTCATCAAGCTGATCGAGCACCTGCAGGACGGTGCCACGGGTCGATTGTTTGACGACCTGATCACGACCGACCCCCAAAGCTATGCCCTCTCGCTATGGCGGCGCTACGCCATTACGCAAAATGCCGAGCGCATGCACGCGAGCATCGTCGGCATCCTTGCCGAAAAGGTCATGTGTCTGGGATTCGACGGTGCGGCACAGCTCTATCGTGAGTGCCATCAGGTGGACTTCGCTTCCATGGGACACACCCCCTGCGCCCTGTTTGTAACTGTGAGCGATATTGACCGCAATCTCGATCACCTGACCGGCCTCTTTATTTCGCAGGCGTTTATGGGCCTCATTCGTGAGGCCGATAGGCAGCCCGACGGCAGCCTGCCCGTGCCCGTGCGCTTTATGCTCGATGACTTCGCAAATCTGCAGATCCCCCAGATCGACAACGTGCTCTCGATTATCCGAAGCCGCAACATCTGGGCAACGCTGCTGCTGCAGTCGACCAACCAGCTCGATGCGCTCTATGGCGAGGCACGCGCACGCTCCATCATGGGCAACTGCGACACGCATCTGGTGCTGGCGTTCCAGGATCCCGAGAGTGCCCGGGTGTTTTCCGACCGCGCCGACGCGCTGCCCAGCACGCTCATGGCGACGCCGATCGATCGCTCGTGGCTCTTTGTGCGCGGTCGCACTCCCGAACAGGTCGAGCGCTTTAGGCTCGAAGACCATCCGCTCTACGGGGAGCTGCCCGAGGCGCAGCGAGACCATGCGGAGGCCGAGATCTAGGCGCAGGGTTCTCGCGGCGCGCGGCGCCCCAGCGATGTTCCACAAAGGCCGTGCGCCCCGGGACTACGGCAAAGCAAAGGGGCCCGCATCCGATAGGATACGGGCCCCTGACTATAAGGCGCGATGCGTTAACAGCAGCGACTACTTGCGATGCGCGCGATAGAACTCGATGAGCGCCTGGGTCGAAGCGTCCTGCTCGGCCTTGGCGGCATCGTCGTGGAAGGCAGGGGTGATCTGCTTGGCAAGCTGCTTGCCCAGCTCGACGCCCCACTGGTCGTAGGAGTCGATGCCCCAGACCGTGCCCTCGACAAACGTGATGTGCTCGTACAGTGCGATGAGCTCGCCGAGTGCGAACGGGGTCAGCGTGTCGCCAAAGATCGAGGTCGTCGGACGGTTACCCTCAAAGCAGCGGGCCGGGACGATCTGCTCGGGCGTGCCCTCGGCACGAACCTCATCGGCCGTCTTACCAAAGGCGAGCGCCTTGGTCTGGGCCAGGAAGTTGCCCAGGAACAGCTCGTGGACATCCTGGCCGCTGTCGGTCGCAGGGTTGGCGGTATTGGCGAAGGCGATGAAGTCAGCCGGAACCACCACAGTGCCCTGGTGCAGCAGCTGATAGAAGGCATGCTGGCCGTTGGTGCCGGGCTCGCCCCAGAAGATCTCACCGGTGTCGGAGGTCACGGCGCTGCCGTCCCAGCGGACATGCTTGCCGTTGGACTCCATGGTGAGCTGCTGCAGGTAGGCCGGGAAGCGGTGCAGGTACTGGCAGTACGGCAGCACGGCGTGGCTCTTGGAACCGAAGAAGTTGACGTACCAGACGTTGAGCAGGCCCATCAGCGCGACGGCATTGTTCTCGAGCGGGGTGTTGCAGAAGTACTCGTCGATGGCGTGGAAGCCCTCGAGGAACTGCTGGAAGCGCTCGGGGCCGAGCACGACGATCAGCGACAGGCCCACGGCGGAGTCAACGGAATAGCGGCCGCCAACCCAGTTCCAGAAACCGAAGGCGTTGGCGGGGTCGATACCGAAGGCTTCGACCTTCTCGAGTGCGGTGGAAACGGCGACGAAGTGCTTTGCCACGGCCTCGGCGTTCTGCTCATCGGAGCCGTCGATGGCGCCCTGAGCCTTGAGCTGCTCGAGCATCCAGGTCTTGACCTCGCGGGCGTTGGTGAGGGTCTCGAGCGTGGTGAAGGTCTTGGAGACGATAATCACGAGCGTGGTCTCGGGATCGAGGCCCTTGAGCTTCTCTGCCTGATCGTTGGGGTCGATGTTGGAGATATAGCGGCAGTCGATACCGGCGTCGGCGTAGGGACGCAGAGCCTCGTAGGCCATGACCGGGCCCAGATCGGAGCCACCGATGCCGATGGACACCAGGTGCTCGATCCTCTTGCCGGTTACGCCCTTCCACTCACCGGAGCGAACGCGCTCGGCGAAGGCATACATGCGGTCGAGGACCTCGTGCACGTCGGCGACGACATCCTGGCCGTCAACGATGAGCTGGCCCTTCTCGCTTGCCGGACGGCGAAGCGCGGTGTGCAGAACAGCGCGGTCCTCGGTGGTGTTGATGTGCTCGCCGGAGAACATGGCGTCGCGGCGCTCCTCGAGCTTCACCTCGCGGGCAAGATCGCACAGCAGCTTGACGGTCTCATCGGTCACCAGGTTCTTGGACAGGTCAAAGTGCAGGTCACCAGCGTCAAAGCTCAGCTTGTTCACACGCTCGGGATCGGCAGCGAACCATGCCTTGAGGTCGATGCCCTCGGCCTCGAGCTTCTCCTGATGGGCCTCGAGCGCCTTCCAAGCGGCGGTCGACGTAGCGTCGATAGGTGCGGCAACAGTTGCCATAAAGTCCTCCTCAGCATACGGGCGCATACCTCCATGCGCCCGGATAATCAGATGCCCCTATTCTAGCGCAGGTCAAGACCGTAATCAGCGAGCGTTGCCAATCCGCCCCCAAACGGCGACCGACCAAAAAGGGACAGGTTTATTTTGGCAGGTCAAACGCTTTACCTACCAAAATTAACCTGTCCCTTCCTGTCAGGTACTAGGCCGCGGCGCACACGCTGCCGAGCAACTCACGCAAGGGAGTGCCGATGCCCTCCAGCAGCTCGGGTGCGATAATGGCAAAAACGGGAACCTCGCCGGCACCCACGACGGCAGGCACTTTTCCCTCGGAGACGATGCACCCGTAGGGAACAAAGCCGTCCTCGCCGGCATCGAGCACGGCCATGCGACGAGCGAGTTCGCGCGCAAAGCCCGCCGTATCGGCATCTCCGATCGCCAGGACAAAGTCCACGCCTTCGTCGGTCGCCAGGGCCACGGCTTCGTCGATCAGCTCGTCTCCCCCGTCGCTCTCAACCGAGTCGCAGCGAAAAAGCACGCGTTCGAGCAGGGCGCGATCGAGCGAGCCGAGTGCCGCCGAGACGAGCTCATCACGCGTATGCTTGTCACCGCCCGACACGACCAGCGCCTTGGTGCCACCGTAGTGAGCGACCAATCGTCCGCACCAGCGAGCCACGTCCCCATCCGCAACAAGGCGTGTCGGCATACCAAACCCATAATTGACCATCTTTCCCACAACCCTTCCGTGCGTATAGGCGGTATCAATCGTTAGGCTCATGCTAAGAAGCGAGGTTTTCCGAGCTGTTTCACGCTCTTTAGAGCTGCGTTAAAACCCGATCCAACCGCACGACCATACCCACCAAAAAGGGACAGGTTTTGACGATGTCCGGACGAGCGGGTATTATCGAACAAGTATTCGATAAGAACATGTGTTTGATGGGAGGACGCGTGGGGCACGAGCGTCACACCTATATCTGCATCGACCTTAAGACGTTCTATGCCAGCGTCGAGTGTGTCGACCGCGGACTCGATCCCCTCACTACGTGCCTGGTCGTTGCCGACGAATCGCGCGGACGAACGACCATCTGCCTCGCCATCACGCAGGCTATGAAGGACCTTGGAATACACAACCGCTGCCGTCTATTCGAGATTCCCGACGGCATCGACTACATCAAGGCCGTACCGCGCATGCAGCACTATATGGAGGTGTCGGCGCAAATCTACGGCATCTACCTGGAATACGTGAGTCCGCAAGACATTCACGTCTATTCAATCGATGAATGCTTTATCGACGTGGCACCCTATCTGGACCTCTATCACACCGACGCTGAAGGCTTCGCCTGCATGCTGCGCGACGAGGTCCTGGCACGCACCGGCATCACGGCAACGGTTGGCATCGGCCCCAACCTATTCCAAGCCAAGGTGGCACTCGACATTACCGCCAAGCACGTACCCAGCCGCATCGGCATACTCGACGACGAGACCTTTCGCAAGGAGATCTGGCCCCATCGCCCCATCACCGACATCTGGGGCATCGGCCCCGGCGTGGCGGCCCGTCTCGAGAAATACGGCGTCTACGATCTGATGGGCGTCGCGGCGCTCGACGAAAACCTGCTTTACGACGAGCTCGGCGTCAATGCCGAGTATCTCATCGACCACGCCTTCGGGCGCGAGCCGACAACCATCGCCGATATTCAGGCCTATCGCCCACAGGCAACCTCAACAACCACGGGGCAAGTGCTATCGAAAGGCTATGCCTATGAGCAGGCCTACACCGTCTTGCGCGAGATGGTCGACAACGCCGTGTTGGACTTAGTCGATAAGCACGTGGTCTGCGACAGCATCTCGCTCTTCGTAGGTTATGCGAGCGAACGAGCCGACATACGCCGCCTCGACGCCAGCGGCACAGCGCAATATGTGGACGGATGCGGGCACCTGCGTTCGAGCACGTCGAGCATCGAACCCGCCGCGACCGCCGGTCCCGAGCTCGCGCCCCGTGCGCCCAAGCCCGTCCAGCGCGATGACGAACGGCGCCGACTGGTACGTGAGGCGCAGGCAATCGACGGCATCTTTGTGGGAGAGCATGGCGGTAAACCGCGCGGTGGCTACGCCGCACTCTTTGCACACTCTAACGCCTCGCGAAAGCTGCCCGAGCGCACCAATTCGTTTAAGAAGATCATGGGCTATTTCGATGAGCTCTGGGCGCAGACCGTCGATCCCAAACGCCCGGTCAAACGCATCAACCTGGGATTTGGCAACCTCATGCCCGAGGAATTTGCCACTATCGACCTGTTTAGCGATGTTAAGGCGGATGAGCGCGAGCGCGACCTGGCGCGCGCCGTCCTGGCCGTGAAGGGCAAGTACGGCAAGAACGCCCTGGTCAAGGGATTAAGCTTTACCGCCGGCGCCACCGCACGCGAACGCAACGATCAGGTAGGAGGACATCGTGCCTAAGTCCCAACAACAGCCGATACGGCCACCGACGCCTTTTGAACGCCTAGCGGACCCCGAGGGAAGACGTCGCTCCGCCGACCCAAAGCTCACCGCCAACGGTGCTGTGCGCGCCAACCGCGCCGCACAGTTTATGCCCTTTGCCGCCCTCACGGGATACTACGAGCTCGTGCGCAAACAAGAGATCGCTGTTGAGCCCAAATGCGAACTCACGGAAGAAAAAGCCCTCGAGCTTTCGAAAAAGCTCGGGGGCCTCAAACGCGGCGACCTGGTGCGCGTCACCTATTACGATACGTACGGCTATCGTAGCCGCACGGGCATTCTCGACGAAGTGTTACCCGCATTCAAGCTGCTCAAACTCAGGGATATCGCCATCAACTTCGACGATATCCAGGACATTGAGCTACGCGGACGAGCCTAGACAAGGACGCGCATCCAAGGCAAGGTCTACAGCGTCATGACGTAGTAGCCCGCATCTTTCACGGCCGCCTCAAGGACACCGCGATCGATTGGCCGCTTGGAGCGCACGCGCGCCGTGTGGTCCGCGTACGTTACCGTTGCCCACACACCATTCAGCGCATTGAGGGCATTGACCACGTTTTGAGCGCAGCCGTCGCAGCTCATGCCGCCGATAAGCAACTCATCGCTATAGGGGTAGTGGGACGGATCGGTATCCGCAACCACTACCTTCTTGGCCTTCTTGCCGCTTGCGCCATCGCTGCAACAACTCTTCCCGTGTGTCGAAGCGGCAATGCGACGCAGTCCAAAAAACATGCCGACGACAATCACAGCCAGCACGATGAGATTCGCAGGGTTGAGCAAGTCACTCATGCGTTCCCCTTTCAAGTAGCCCTATCTAGATACCCCCATGGGGTGTCCCCATCTTAACCCAAAATCATGTCCGTTCGGTCAATTAGTTTCCCTCTTCAAACTTTTTTGTTGACCATGGCTTACTTTCGTGTATAAGTTTTCCTAGGCTAACAAGTGAGAGCTCGAAAGGGGCAACGTGACTCGAACCATTGACATCCCAACATACCAAACGGCTGTCGTGCGCAACTGCTCCCCTACGCTCGCAGGTATCAAGCCGGCTTCGCTCTTTACCTATCCCGGCGTTTACGCCAACCAAAACGGAAAACTCGGCGTCATTCAAATCGAAGAGCGACGCTCTCGCCTGCTCGCCGTCATAGCCCAATGCAACCGCGAGCTCCAGCCGCTCGGAATCCATATGAGCGTTTTGGTCTGGCGCCCCTGCGGAGCGCTCATCTATGTGTACCGCCCTGCGGACCTTATGCGATATCTCTCCGACCCCCGCGCCACGACGGCGCTTATCGCCGAAGGCTACGATGTCCACAACCTGCCTGCATCCCTGGTGCATCTCGCCGCGCGCATCACGCTGGCGAGCAGTAATGCCGCAGAAAGCGCCTATGACGGCAGCGTCTGCGCACTCGCGCGAAATAGGCACTGCGATACGGGGTGCATGTGCGAGTTCCCCCACGAAATTGGCTATTTTTTGGGCTATCCCTACGAAGATGTCCATCAGTTTATCGTCCAGCACGGCGAAAACTATAAGGTCTTTGGCGCCTGGAAGGTATACACGAACGTCGAACAGGCGCTCGCGACCTTTGACTCCTATCGCGCATGCACGCAATACCTTACCTATATCTATCAGCAGGGCTGCAGCCTGGCGCAACTTGCCCAGGCAACCCGATAGAGCATACAAAACGCGGCCGCACGCCGCACAACCGAAAGGAAAACATATGAGCAAGATCGCAGTCGTCTACTGGAGCGGCACGGGCAACACCGAGGCCATGGCAAACCTCGTTGCCGAAGGTGCAACCGATGCCGGCGCCGAGGCAGAAGTCATCTCCTGCGCCGATTTCTCCGCAGACAAGGCCGCCAGCTATGACGCCATTGCCTTCGGCTGCCCCGCCATGGGTTCCGAGGAGCTTGAGTATGACGAGTTCCAGCCTATGTGGGACGAGGTCAAGGAGACCCTCGGTGACAAGAAGGTCGTCCTCTTTGGCTCTTATTCGTGGGCCGAGGGCGAGTGGATGGACAACTGGAAGGCCGATGCCGATGAGGCAGGCGTCAACGTCGTCGATTCCGTCATTTGCTACGATGCGCCCGATGATGAGGGCGAGACCGCTTGCAAGGCCCTCGGAGCCGAGCTCGCGTAACGAACCCAGGGCCTCCAAAAGAGCCTGCATCAAAGCGCATCCTCATCCCTACAAAAGAGCGGGGGCTGGATTCAAGTCCAGCCCCCGCTCTTTTATAACGGCAGTTACATCAACCGGCTACGAGATATTGCCCAAGAACGCCTTGGTGCGCTCGCTCTTGGGGTGGTCGAAGACCTCGCTCGGCGTACCCTCTTCCACAATGACGCCGCCGTCCATAAAGACGACGCGGTCGGCGACGTCGCGGGCAAAGCCCATCTCGTGCGTCACGACAATCATGGTCATGCCATCGCGTGCCAGGTCGCGCATGACACCCAGAACGTCGCGAACCAGCTCGGGATCGAGCGCCGACGTGGCCTCGTCAAAGAGCATAACGTGAGGGTTCATCGACAGGGCGCGGGCGATGGCAACGCGCTGCTGCTGGCCGCCCGAGAGCTGGCTCGGCATAAAGTCGATACGCTCGGCAAGACCGACCTTGGTCAGCTCCTCGACGGCGATCTTCTCGGCCTCTTCCTTGCTGCGCTTGAGCACCTTTTGCTGCGCAAGCATGACGTTCTTTTTGACCGATAGGTGCGGGAACAGGTTGAACTGCTGAAACACCATGCCCAAGTGCGTACGCACCTTATTGAGGTCAACGCCCTTGGCGCACACATCCACGCCCTCGACGACAATCGAACCACTCGTAGGATGCTCCAGACGATTGATGCAGCGAAGCATCGTCGACTTGCCCGAGCCCGAAGGACCCAGAACTACGACGACCTCGCCCTTATGCACATCCAGATCGATATCGCGCAGGACCACGTTATCGCCAAAGGCCTTCTGGAGGTTCTTAATGCTGACGACGACCTCGTTCGAGTTATTGGTTTCGCTCATGATAGGACCTCCTTACAGACCGGCGATGTGATCGGCAGGCGTCGCGACAACCTGTCCGGCGCTCTTAGCGGGACGCTTCTTCTTGGTCTCGGTCGTACCCAAAAGCCTCGCCTCAAGACCGCTCACCAAGCGAGCGAGCGGCAGGGTGATGACCAGATAGAACAGGGCGGCAACCACGTACGGTGTAATGGAGCCCGTCGTGGCCACGATGGTACGGGCGTTCATGACGATTTCGACCACACCCACGGCGGCAAGCAGCGACGTATCCTTGTAAAGCAAGATAAACTCGCTGGTCAGCGTAGGCAAAACATTGCGGAACGTCTGCGGAATCATAACGTAGAGCAGCGTCTGGAAGGCATTCATGCCCAGAGAGCGAGCAGCCTCGTTTTGGCCCTTGGGGATCGATTGAATACCGGCACGGAAGATCTCGCACAGGTACGCAGACGAGTTCATGGCCATGACGATAACGCCCAAAACATAGTCGTCCACCTTGACGCCGGCCAACGGCAGACCGAAGAACACGATATAGATCTGCAGGAACGCCGGCGTACCGCGAATGATATTCACGTAGATGCCGGCGAGGCAGCGCAGGATGCGCGACTTGGAGATGCGCATAAGCGACAGGGCAAAGCCAAAGGGAATTGCCAGCGGAAACGCCACGAGCACGATCGAAAGCGACATAAGGAAGCCCTTGAAGACGATCGGCAGGCTCTGGACCAAAATGACCGGGTTCAGGAACAGGCGCAGGAACATATTGGAGTTCCACGCCTCGACCCACGGCTGCTCCTTAAGGTCGGCCAGGAAGTTATCGAAGACCGTCACGCCCTTGATCTCCACCGACGGAATCTTGGAGATCTTCTTGGTCGAACCGTCGGCGAGCGTATAGGTGCCGCTAAAGGCCTCATCGCCGCCCTCGACGGGAAACGTCACACCGTAAACCTCGACGCGGAAATAGCCGCCGGCAGGCGCCGTCTCGCCAAAGTCAATCTTGAGCGTCTGGCCGTCAGCCTTGCACGTGGGCTTCATGGGCGTACGATCCATGAGGTCCTCGCCCGAGAGCATCGTCAATCGCGTGTCATCGGTACCAAACGTCGTGCCGTCGACAAACGTCAGCGAAAGACCGCTCAGCTCGTCGTCGGCATCGGCCTGGACCTCCCAGGTGATGCGCGTCTCGGTGCCGCCGACCACATCGCTACCCGAACCGGTATTGGGTCGGGCGGTAATCTTTGTGGTCTCAAGCGCCTGGGCGGTCGTGGGCACGCAGGCCCCCGCGCATACCAGGGCGAGCGCCACAGCCAGGGCACAGGCCAGCTTTTGGAGCATCGAGGGCAGTGGAAAACGCTGCTCCGCGGCCCCTTTGTTCAGTCGAGACAAGGTGGCTCCTATCGTAGAAGTTGCCGGCAAAACGAGACGGAAACGCTCTCCGTCAAGAGAAGCGCAAAGGCCCTTTCCGCCAAAACGGAAAGGGCCCGCGCGCAATCAAGTAGTTATTTTACTTGATATTGTACTTAGCCATGAGGGCGTCGACGGTACCGTCGTCGGTCAGGTCCTTGATAGCCTGGTTGATGTCGTCCTTGAGCTTGGTGTTGCCCTGGTTGATGGCGATGGCGTACTCCTCGCCGGTGCTGATCTGCTTGATGGTCTGGCAGGTGTTGAACTGCTCGGCGGTCAGCTGGCTGGCAACGGAGCGGTTGGTGACTACGGCGTCGCCCTTATCGGACTGCAGGGCGCTGAAGCACTCGGTGGCGTCCTTGTAGGGGACGATCTTGGCCTTGGGGAAGTTCTCCTGGGCAAAGGCCTCGGCGGTCGAACCGGACTGGACGATGATGGTAGCGTCGGCGTTGTTGAGCTTCTCGCTGTAGTTGTCGGCCGTGATGTCGGTGTTATCGACCTTGGTCACGATAGCCTGATCGTCCATGTAGTAGGAATCAGAGAAAGTGACTTCCTTCTCACGCTCGGGCGTGTCGGTGATAGCCGCGATGGAAACGTCATATTTGGCGCCCGAAGCGACGCCCGGAACCAGCGTGTCAAAGTCATTGTTGACGTACTCGACATCCAGGCCCAGCTTGTCGCCGATAGCCTTGATGAGCTCAAGGTCAAAGCCCTGATAATCGCCGTTGTCATCCTTGTACTCAAACGGAGCGTACTCGGCAGAGGTGCCGACGGTCAGCGTACCGTCCTTGACGAGCGCGTACTCCTTGGAGCCGTCGACCTTCTCGACCTTAGCGTCGTCAGAGCTGCTGGAACCGGCATCAGAACCAGAGGTGGCGTTGGACGAGCCGCAGCCCGTCAGTGCGAGGGCGAGCGCCATGGCGCCCGTGGCGGCAAATGCGCCAAGCTTCTTGAGCTTCATAATCAGTCTCCTTCCGGTGACCCCGTTTGATTCAGAGGTCTGCAAAAACTGTTGGATATTATGCACCCGTAAATGCGAAACTGCAATTAGAAAACTGATTGAAACAAACCCATAACGTGAATGGAACACTCCACTTTGTGACAGTCATTACTGCTGCAATGACCTTAACAGTTTAATTTCAGCCGCATAACCTGCAAGTTCGTTCGGTGTCTCCAAAATGAATGGCAATGCGCGCAAGCGGCCATTCGATACAATATTCTGCATAACCTGCATACCGCCGCCAAACTCTTCACTACCCAGGTAGCCCTTGCCGATGCACTCGTGGCGATCCTTATGGGCACCGCAGGGGTTCTTGGAGTCATTGATATGCACGGCGCGCAGGCGCTCGATACCCACCACGCGATCGAACTCGTCGAGTACGCCGTCCAGATCATGGATGATGTCGTAGCCGGCATCACTCACATGGCAGGTATCTAGACACACGCCCAGCTTGGCCGACAGCTCTGGACGTCTGGCAGCAACACCCCCGATAATGCGCGCCAGCTCTTCAAAGCTACGGCCCACCTCGGTACCCTTTCCTGCCATGGTCTCGAGCAGCACCGTCGTCTGCTGCCCCTCAAACATCACCTGGCACAAGGTGTCGACGATCATCTGAATGCCGGCATCAGTCCCCTGCCCCACATGCGCGCCGGGGTGGAAGTTGTAATAGTTGCCGGGCAGTGCTTCCAGACGCTGCAAGTCCTCGGCCATTGCCTCCAGGGCAAACTCGCGCGCCCGCTCTTTGGCAGAACAGGGGTTGTAGGTATAGGGGGCATGCGCCACGAGTGGGCCAAAATCGTTTTGTTCCATAAGCTCGCGCAGGGCCGCCACATCATCCATGTCAAGGTCTTTCGCCTTGCCGCCGCGCGGGTTGCGCGTAAAGAATGCAAAGGTATTGGCGCCAATGGACAGCGCCGTCTCCCCCATCGCCCGATAGCCCTTCGTCGTCGAAAGATGGCACCCGATCGTCAGCATCTCCAACTCCCCCTCATCAGTTGCGGTGAAATACGGTCTATTGGTGCCTTATTTTGGCGCAAACAGACCGTATTCCACCGCAAGTTATAAAAGGGGCATCAGAGATGTGGGCCGCCAGGCACCACGGGCGCCGGCGTCATGATCCCCTACGCGTCAGCGCCAAGTCCTAGAGGGCTAGACGGATTGCATCGATGATGTGCGCGCAGCGCTGCGTGGCGGCTAGGGACATGATGGGGCTTTCGAGTTTCCCCGCCTGAATGAGCTGCGTCGCATGCTGGATTTCGCCGTAGAAATCATCGACCTCAAACGGGGCATTTATTTCGAGCGTTCGCCCGTCGGAGTACTTCACATGGGCGAGCTCGGGGCGATGGAGACGCTCGATTTCCAACGAACCCCGCTCACAGGCAATCGTTAAGCGGCTTTCATATGTTGCTTTGCCGTCGCACACCATATGAATGGGTATACCGCCGACGCTCATATGGATCTCGTCGGCCCAATCGACGCGACCGCCCGATACGTCACGCCAGCGAACTTCACGGGACGAAACCTCGCACGCGCCCGCGAGCAAATCCTCAAACCAACCAACCGCATAGCAGCCCATGTCATATAGACAGCCGCCCTGCAACGGATCAAGCAGATAGCCCGAAGGAGACTCGCCGTAATCGAGCTTTTGCACGCTTTCAATCGAGACAATACGGCCAAGCTCACCCGACGCAAGCAAGTCCTTCACGCGAGTGCGCATCGGGCAAAACCGATTCTTCATCGCCTCCATAAACAGCACGCCGCGCTCGCGAGAGATGGAGGCAATCGAGAGAGCCTCTTCCTCACTCAAAACGGCCGGCTTTTCGCACAGCACGGCCTTTCCGGCGCGCAGCGCGCGACAGGCCCAACGCGTATGCATGCCATGCGGAAGAGCCAAGTAGATTGCGTCGACATCGGGGTCGGCAATCAGCGCGCCATAAGCCGCGTCGCCGTTATTGTCGACCGAGGCATGGCCATGCGCAGCATCGATCGAAAACGCTCGGCAAAATTCCTCGACATGTGCAGGAGTGCGGCCGGCCGCAGCCACAAGCCGTGCCCCGTCCACCTCCTTGAGCGACGATGCAAATCGATGCGAAATGTGCCCGGCGCCCAAAACGCCCCAACGAACCTCACGCAAATCATCACATGAATCTCGATGACCCACGACAGCCCCCTTCAGTTGCGGTGAAATAGTTCCTGTTTGGCCCCTATTCTGCCGCAAACAGGAACTATTCCACCGCAAGTTATAAAAGGGTCATGAGGAGCGCGTTTTGCCGAAGGCCTTAAGCACCGCCGTCACGGGACCAGGCTGGAAACGTCGGCGCACATCGTCGAGACGCTCGGGAATATCGATGTGCTGCGGGCAGTGCCGCGCGCATTTGCCGCATTTGACGCAATTGCTCACCAACTTGGGCTCGCTTGTGCGCACCGCGCTCGCCGTAAAGTATTGAGACAGCCCCGTAAACCAGCTGTGCGCATAGCTTGCGTTGTAGGCGGCAAAACATCCAGGGATATTGATGCCTTTAGGGCACGGCATGCAATAGCCGCATCCCGTGCAGGGCACACGGTTCGATTTCTCAAACTCCATCAACACGCGCGCAATCGTGTCGAGCTGGTTGGCCGTCATCGAATTCGGCAACGCGAGGTCTGCCAGTGACGAATTCTCGTCCACCTGCGCGGTATCGGTCATACCCGAAAGCAACATGGTCACCTGGGGATGATTCCACACCCACGAGAGCCCCCAAGCGGCAGGCATATGCAAATGCCGATCGCATGCACCATCGAGAACAGCGCGCGCCCGCGGAGGCAATTTGCCTGCCAAGCGTCCGCCCAAAAGCGGCTCCATCACAAACACCGCGAGACCTCGCTCGGCGGCGGCCATGAGCCCCGCCGTTCCCGCCTGATATCGTTCTCCAGCGTAGTTGTACTGGATCTGGCAAAAGTCCCACTCATACGCATCGAGCATCGTAAGGAAGTCCGCCGCGCTGCCGTGGTACGAAAAGCCTATCTGACGAATACGCCCTGCAGCCTTTTGCTGCGCGATCCAGTCCTCGATGCCCAACGCCACCACACGTTCCCACTGGGCGGGCGAGGTAATGTTGTGCATGAGGTAATAGTCGATATGGTCAGTCCGTAGGCGGCGCAGTTGCTCGTCGAAGAACCGGTCGAAATCCTCCGCGCATTTGCACGAAGCATGCGGCAGCTTGGTTGCGAGCAAAACCTGGTCGCGCAAGCCCAGGCGCTCAAGCGACGCACCCACGCACGCCTCGTTGCCGGGATAGAGATAGGCCGTGTCCAGGTAGTTAATCCCCTGCTCCACCGCACGGGAAATGATGGCATCGGCTGTCTTCGCATCCGGACGTCCCGGCGCACCGGGAAACCTCATGCAGCCCAGACCCAGAGCGGATATTCGGTTACCACTTTTAGGGTCAACGCGGTATTGCACGGCCCCTCCCCTCCCATCGAAGCCCTGACAAGGCGAAACAAACCCGTCACGTCATCGAAACACATCGGAATCGCAATTGAGAACGTATCGTAACGCAGCAGAAATCGAGCCGTCACGGCACCGCTTTAACATCAGCAAAAAGCCCGATGAAAGGAGCCGGGCATCACCACGTGCGAGGACGCCTACCCCTACCCCGGCGAGCAATACATCCTCTCGGTCGACCGCTATCAGATCGAAGTCATGGACCATCTGGACGAGCTTCCCGCCACGGGTGCCGTCATCTTCTGCACCTTCCCCAAGGTCCGCGATGGCGTCGGATACCCCGCCCGCGTTTTTGCCATCTGCCCCACGGCATAAGTTCCCATGCGTTTGTTCTTCTAAATTCAGCCTCCGGTGCACGCTACACGCCCCAGCGGCATACAATCCATCAGGCGCCCCGCACGCGGGCGCCTTTTTGTGAGGAGATGATTCACATGCAGATCAACAAGGTCGCCTTTATCGGCAAGGGCGGCGTCGGCCTGCTCTACGGCAGCATGATTGCCAAGGCCCTCGGCAACGACGCCGTCGAATACGTCATGGACGACGCTCGCTTTGAGCGCCATGCGAACGACGCGCTCACCGTCAACGGCAAGCCCTGCGATCTCACGTCCGTCCGCGCCAGCGAGGCGACACCCGCCGATCTGGTCATCCTGACGGTCAAGACCACCGGTCTCGACCAAGCACTCAAGACTATGGAGCGTGTCGTGGGACCCAACACGCTCATCGCCTCGCTGTGCAACGGCATTACGAGCGAGCAAAAGATTGCCGAACGCTTTGGCTGGGAGCATACCGTTCTTGGTATCTGCCAGGGCATGGACGCCGTGTTCCTCAACGGCGCGCTCACCTTTACCAATGCGGGCGAGATTCGCTTTGGCGCGGCAGCGGGCACCGACCCCGCGACTGTCGCCGCTATCGACGAGCTCTATACGCGCTGCGGCATCGCCCATACCGTCGAGGACGACATCGCCCACCGCATGTGGGCCAAACTCATGCTCAACGACGGCATCAACCAGACCTGCATGGCCTACGGCGGGACCTACGGAAGCGCCACGGAGCCGGGCTCCGAGCAGCGCCGCTGTTTTGTCTCCGCCATGCGCGAGACGCTTGCGGTTGCCAACGCCGAGGGCGTTGAGCTGACCGAGGCAGACCTAACGCAAATGGTGCACCTCATCGAGGGAATCGACCCCGCCGGTATGCCCTCGATGGCGCAGGACCGCATCGCACAACGAAAAACCGAAGTCGAGGAGTTCGCGGGCACCATTTGCCGCCTGGCCGCCAAACACGATATCCAAGTGCCGCAAAACGATTGGCTCTACCAGAGGATTCGCGAAATAGAAGGCAGCTGGTAGTGCTCGGCATACTGCAGCCAACAGATCCAATGGTAAAGCCGCCGCAAGGGGCACTCCCCTCGCGGCGGCTTCCTTTTTCATCTTTGACCAAAAATCAGCTTCACAACGGTTAGAGCTGCGACTCCGACGCCTGGCCCTCATCGTCGCGACAAAGGGCTACACCCGCACTTCCCAGCAGCGCGGCCGCGATCAACACGCCAACCACGATAGAGGCAGCCCCACAAGACCCCTGCATACCCGCGGCGAGCGCGGCCGTAGGACCAAGGCAACCAAGCATCAACGCGACGGCGGCAACGGCAATATCTCGAGCATTCACAAGACCACTTCCTCCAAGAGAAAGACCTTATTTCTCAAGAACCAGTGTGCCCCGCATCCATACGCCCAGCGTACCGCCACGGTAAGGGCTCTGTTAACTCAAACGCATACATAGAACGGACGTCCTTACGTTGCCCTAAAGCTCGGTAAAGACGCCCGTCCGCCAAATATCCGTGATGCAGAAAAATTACCAACCGGTGTAGTAGTCGGTGGTTCCGGCAGCGCAACCGGAGTCATAGACCTTGCAATCACCCTTGGAGCCCGTAAAGGTCGAGCCCTGGGCCATATCGCCCGCGGCAACAACGTAATAGCCGTCGGAATCGCGCCAGAAGCCCTCAGAATCCTGAGTCCATTCGCCCGTGCGATAGTGATAAAGCACATTGCTGCTGTAATAGGTCTCGCGGCGCCCGTTGTAGTTATTGACACCCGCAGAGCGCGTCAGGCCCGATCCGTTCGCGTAGGACGCGGCAGACGCGTAGGACGGAGTGTAACCGGCGTTGTAGTACGAAGCCTGGGCGACCTCGGCAGCCTCCGCCTCGGCGGCAGCCTCGAGCGCATTGCGCTTGGCATCCTCAAGCGCAATGCGCAGCTCATCGAGCTCGGTCGACTTGGCGTCGACCTCCCCCATCGTCAACAGGCTACCCGCACCGTCGATGCAGCCCTGCAACACAGCGCGCTCGTCATCGGTAGCATAGTCGCCATGCATATTCATAATGATCTGAGCGCGCATCTCCAGGGAATCGCGCTTTGCCCCCATCGAGGCGTTCCACTCCTGCATAGAGCCATAGCCGTCGCCGCGGTAGTCGACGGGCTGCACCAGCGTCGCCTCGGACGGCGCAGATCCGACCGTATCGGATAGTGTTGCCGCGTGGGCATCAGTTGCGCCGACGCCCGCCAAAAGTGCCACGGTCAGAGCGGCGGAAAGGGCGGCGGCTTTCGGTTTTCGTGAATCGATCCTCATGTAGCTGGAAACCTCCGTAGTGCGTTTTTGCTGCGTTTGGGCTGCGTGTGATTCGATCGCGCTGCATAGTACCCCGAGCAAATCGCGACCTGCGGTTTTACTCAAAAGGCGCACGTCAATTGCGTAAAACTCACATCCTCTCAACAGGAGTTTTCCACATCTCGATTGCATAAAGCATGCCAAAAACCCTGTAACAGCGCCCTTCCTATGCAAAAAAGGCGCCTGTGCAACCATCGTTCGCACAGGCGCCTTGAGCAGGCATTTTATGCAGTTATACCTATCGAGTCGCAAGGGGTCCTTGCACAAGTCGCCTTACTCGTCCAGCGCGGCGAAGGCCTGCTTCAGATCCCAAATGATATCCTCGGCGTTCTCGGTACCGATGGAAAGACGGATCGTGGAGGGCGTGATGTTCTGCTCGGCGAGTTCCTCGGCAGAGAGCTGGGAGTGCGTGGTGGTAGCCGGGTGCACGACGAGCGACTTGACGTCGGCCACGTTGGCGAGCAGCGAGAACACCTGCAGATGATCGATGAACTTCCAAGCTGCCTCCTGGCCGCCCTTAATCTCAAAGGTGAAGATCGAGGCACCGCCACGGGGGAAGTACTTCTGATAGAGCTCGTGATCGGGATGCTCAGGCAGGCTCGGGTGGTTCACCTTGGCGACGTGGCTGTCACCAGCCAGGAACTCAACGACCTTCTTGGTGTTCTCGACATGACGGTCAACGCGCAGCGACAGAGTCTCGGTGCCCTGGAGCAGGACCCAGGCGTTGAACGGGCTGATGCAGGCGCCCTCGTCACGCAGCAGGATAGCGCGGACATAGGTTGCGAAGGCGGCGGGACCGGCAGCCTCGGCAAACGAAACACCGTGGTAGGAGGGGTTGGGCTCAGCGATCTGGGCGTACTTTCCGCTCGCCTTCCAATCGAAGTTACCGCCGTCGACGATCACGCCGCCCAGCGAGGTGCCGTGGCCGCCGATAAACTTGGTCGCGGAGTGGACGACGATGTTGGCACCATGCTCCAGCGGACGGAACAGATACGGGGTGCCGAAGGTGTTGTCGACGACAACCGGCAGACCGTACTTCTTGGCGATCTCGGAGATGGCGTCGATGTTGGGGATGTCGGAGTTGGGGTTGCCGAGCGTCTCGAGATAGATGACCGTGGTGTTGTCCTTGATGGCACCCTCGACCTCTTCCAGGTTATGAGCGTCGACAAACGTGGTCTCGACGCCAAACTGGAAGAGCGTATGCTCCAGCAGGTTGTAGGAGCCACCGTAAATGGTCTTCTGAGCCACCACGTGGTCACCGGCCTGGGCAAGAGCCTGCAGGGTATAGGTGATGGCAGCAGCACCGGAGGCGACGGCAAGACCTGCCACGCCACCCTCGAGTGCGGCGATACGGTCCTCGAAGACGCCCTGGGTGGAGTTGGTCAGACGGCCATAGATGTTACCGGCGTCGGCAAGACCAAAGCGGTCGGCGGCGTGCTGGGAGTTGCGGAACACATAGCTCGTGGTCTGGTAGATAGGCACGGCACGGGAGTCGGATGCAGGATCGGCGCTCTCCTGGCCAACGTGCAGCTGCAGGGTATCGAAACCAAAGGTGTGCTCGGGGTTGTTGATGAACTGGCTCATGATGATCTCCTTGATCGAACAAAAGAAAATAAAATTAGAGAGAAGTAAGTCGCTGTCCCCTGATCACGCCGACGGGCGCAAACAGGAGCCCGGCATTCGTCTTGGCAAGCAATTCATATGCGGGCCTCCTTTCGCATCCCGGTTCCGTGGTCGGTTTAATTACCTACCGCCTTTGTGTGTTTTGAATAGTACGAGCATTGTTTCCCTCGGTCAATCACTTAAAAGCGCTAACCTGTTATCGGTTTTATAGATAGCTATCGAAAGGACGGGCGCCGATGACCCTCCAACAGCTTCGCTTTTTGATCGCCGTGGCAGAATCCGGTTCGATCAACGCCGCAGCTCAGCGCCTCTATACCGCACAGTCCAATATCTCCAACGCCGTCAAAAGCCTGGAACAGGAGCTCCATCTGGAGATCTTTACGCGCTCCAGCCGCGGCGTCACGCTCACCAACGACGGCACCGAGCTTTTGGGTTATGCGCGCCAGGTCGTAGAGCAGGCCGACATGCTCGAGGCCCGCTACGAGGACGGCGGTACACCTCAGGCCCGCCTCGCCATTTCAGCCCAGCACTACGCCTTTTCGGTCGAGGCCTTTGTCAACGTGGTCGAGCGCTGCCGCGACAGCAAGTTCGAGTTCATCATGCGCGAGACCACCACATCGCAGATCATCGATGACGTCCGCGCGTTTCGCAGCGATATCGGCATCCTCTATCTGGACGACTTTAACGCCCGCGTTCTGCAGAAGGCCTTCGCCGATGCCCGCGCAAGCTTCCATCCCCTATTCGACGCGACGGTCCACGTCTTCGTTAGCGAGCGCCACCCGCTCGCCCGCCGCCCTCAGCTGTCCCTTGCCGATCTCACGCCCTATACGCGCTACAGCTTTGAGCAGGGAACCTCAAACTCCTTCTATTACGCCGAGGAACCTTTTAGCTATATCCCTTGCGACCGCAACATACGAATCTCGGACCGCGGAACACTTACTAACTTACTCATCACGTCGAACGGTTACACCCTGTCGACCGGCGTCCTCTCCAATGAAATGCAATGGGGTATGGCATCGATCCCGTTAGCAGACGCCCCAACGATGCACGTAGGCTATATCATGCACGACGAGCGCAAGCCCTCTCCCCTCTTGCAGCAATACCTCGATGAGCTCAACCGCATCATCCATGCCAACCAACTGTCGGAAGACGGGGTAGAAATCGTAGATTGCTAGCCCACGGCGGGCATGGCGCTACAATGGTCACTCGCACGAAACATACCCAACGAAAGGAACCATGTGAAGGTCATCATCTATACCGACGGCTCGGCCCGATCAAATCCGGGACGCGGCGGCTACGGCGCCGTGCTCAAATACACCAACCCCGCCGGCAAGACCTTCACCTCCGAGCTTTCGCGCGGCTACGCCAAGACCACCAACAACCGCATGGAGCTCATGGCCGTTATCGTGGCGCTCGAGGCACTCAACCGCCCCTGCGAGGTCGAGGTCCATTCCGATTCGCAGTACGTCGTCAACGCCTTCAACAAACACTGGATCGACGGCTGGAAAAAGCGCGGGTGGAAAACTGCCAACAAGCAACCCGTCAAGAACCGCGACCTGTGGGAGCGCCTGCTTGCCGCAAAAAGCAAGCACAAAGTGGAATTCATCTGGGTTAAGGGCCACGCCGGCCATGAGCTCAACGAGCGCTGCGACGAGCTTGCCACCACGGCGGCCGACGGCAGCAACCTCGATATCGACACCGGCTTTAACGAGAGCGACCTGTAACGGCGTTTTCGCACGCTATTTCCTGCCCCCTCGCGCTACACTCATCCTGTAAACCGAACGGCACGAGGGGGATACATGCTGCGTATAGCGACCATCGGCACATCCATGATTACCGACGACTTTATCCAGGTCGTCAACGCCAACGACCAAGCTGCGTTTGTGGGCACGCTCTCGCGCGATGCAGATCGCGGCGCCGCCTTCACCGCTAAGCATGGTGGCGAGCGTAACTTCACCGCGCTTGACGAGCTTGCGTCCGCTGCCGACGTCGACGCCGTCTACATCGGCAGCCCCAATGCGCTCCACTACGAGCAGGCGCTCGCCTGTATCACCGGCGGCAAGCACGTTATCGTCGAAAAGCCTTTTTGTGCCACCGAGGCACAGGCGTTCGAGGTCTTTCGCGCAGCCGAGGCGGCGGGCGTCGTAGCCCTCGAGGCCATGCGCCCCCTCCATGACCCCGCTTTCCACGCCATCGAGGACGCCCTGGGTGAGATCGCCCCCATCCGCCGCGCCTCATTGCGCTTTGGCAAATATTCCTCGCGCTACAACGAGATTCTCGCGGGACGCGCCACCAATATCTTCGACTGCAATATGGCATCGGGTTCCCTCATGGATATTGGCGTCTACACCGTCGAGCCCATGGTCGAGATTTTCGGCATGCCCTCCGGCCTTACGAGCATGGCTACTCTGCTCGACCCCACCACGCGACAGCTCACGCACGGCCCCATCGATGGCTGCGGTTCCATCCTCGCCAGCTACGGCGGTGGCCGTATCTCCGTCGAGCTCGCGCACTCCAAAATTACGAATGACCTACTACCCTCGCAGATCGAAGGCGAGCGTGGCACTATCCAGATTGACCATCTGTCCACGCCCCGCAACGTCCGCATCGACTATCGCGGCGATGTCGTACGCGGCTCGGCGACCGAGGCACCGCGCGAACAGGGCGACAACGGCCGCGTGCTCGACCTACCCAAATCGAGCAACACTATGGAATACGAACTCACAGACTTCATCACCGCCATCGGCGGCATCGATAACGTCAAGGAAGAGATTTGGGAGACCCCGGCGGGACGCCACGAGCTTGGCCACTACCGCGATGTCACGCTCGTCTCGCTGCGCATCATGGATGCCGTGCGCCAGCAGGCCGGCATAACCTTCCCGGCCGACGCAGGCAAGCAGGCATAGCGATGGGCTTCTTCGACAAGCTTTTCTCGGGCGTCACCGGCGGCAGCCGCGAACCCCAAAAACCCTCTGGCGTCGAGCTCGAGTTGCGCCGCAGGCTTACCGTACTCGCAAGCGACGAGGCCACTCAAGACACTCCCCTGCGCTATTTCCTGCGCTGGGCGGGGCAAGTCCAAGGCGTTGGTTTTCGCTTTACCAACACCAACCTCGCGCAGGCACGCGCACTCACCGGCTGGGTGCGTAACATGGAAGACGGCTCAGTCGAGATGGAGATACAGGGAGCTCCGGCAAGCATCCTATCTCATCTCGAGGCACTTCATGCCTCCTACAAGCGCATGGGAACGCATTTTCGCCTTGTAGATGCCCAGGCCCGAGCCCCACTTGCCAATGAAGACGGTTTCACTCCTCATTATTAGTATTGTGTGCTAAATACGGTATCATTTACCTACGACCGTTGATAGAAAAGAGGCGAGGCGCATGGCGGTGCAAAGAAGGAATACCAGGCAGCGAAAGCTGGTTCTTGACGCCGTGCGCCAAAGCTATAACCATCCCACCGCCGACGAAATCTACAACGTCGTGCGCGCGCAGGATGACAAAATCAGCCGCGGTACGGTCTACCGCAACCTCAATCTCTTGGCAGATGCCGGAGAAATCCTCTCAATCAAGACGCCGGGCGGGAGTCGCTTCGATCGCACCATCGAGCCGCACGCACATATCATCTGCACCTCGTGCAGCCGCGTCATCGACGTACCGCTCCCCTTCGATGCCCAGCTCGACGCCAAAGCGTCCGAGCAAATCGGCTGGCACGTCACGTCGCACTACACCATCTTCGAGGGTCTCTGCCCCGACTGTCGGTAGATGTTTGGGACATGCCTTAAAATCCACCTTTCCGCATTCTGCAGCAAAATGTAGATTTCTAGAGATGTCCCAAATATCTACTCGGCGAGCAGGCGATGCAGCTCTTCTTCGACCGTGCGCACGTAGCGGACGCGGTCGTTAACGCCACGCATAGAGGGGTTGCAGCTCTCCATCAGATAGGGATGGCCCACGACGTTGAGCATGTCGCGATCGTTCTCATTGTCGCCAAACGCCATCATCTCATCGGGCGAAATACCCAGGGCACGACCGTAATCGGCAAGCGCGGAGCCCTTGCCCGAACCGAAACCGATAAAGTCCGTCCATTCGGTTCCCGACGTCATCACGTCGACACGGTCGCTAAAGAGGCGCTCAAAATGCTCCAGCGCCGCCGGCTGATCCACCTCGGGCGTCTGGAAGGCAATCTTAATGACGTCCTCGTCGATGTCCTCGGGACGGTCGGCCACCGCCACATCGCAGTGGACTTCATAGCGCAAATGGTCGACGAACGCATCGTTGCCGCTCATGGTGTAGAGGTGCCCCTCACACGAAAGGGTCACGTCGGCATGGGGATACGCAACCACAGCATTCGCGATATCCATAGCAAGGCCACGCTCCATGGAACGCTTGACAACGGCACGCCCCTCGCTCATCACCAGGGCTCCGTTTTCGCATACATAGGCGAGCTCATCGGCCACCGGGGCAAACAGATAGCGTAAGCTCGCATATTGACGGCCGCTCGCAGGCATAAACACGATACCGCGACGATGCAGCTCATCGATAAGCTCAAAGGCCTCGGAACGCGGCTCGCACTCCCCCGGGTGCAGCAACGTGCCGTCCAAATCGCATGCAATCAACTTGATTCCCTCAAGACCCATACGCTTCCCCCAAAGCCTCCTATCAACAGCAAGACGGACCTTGATTGGTCGCCCCTCAAAGCCCGTCTTGCGCATACGCGCGCTTAGCCGCGCGTCTTTTTTACGATGGTAAAGTCGGGAGCCATGCTCACGACGACCTCCGCCGCACTCGACGCAAAGCGCCGGTCCGCATCGAGTTCACGGGTAACCACCGAGAGCCGGACACCCTCGACACCCCGGAGCATGCGGCCCAAAACAGGCTGCACCGGCGTATACATGCGCACGGTATGCTCGTCCGAGTCGCCCCGGAAAAGCGGCGCATGCATGTTGCCGATCTCCCAGCACGCATGCGCGAGCGCAATCGGATCCATGCGGTCGACTTCGACCAAATAAACCTCGGCGCTGCGCAGGCGCACGACAACCGCCACGGGCACCACGCCCGAACGGTCAATGGCGAGCACGTCGCCGTCGGCAAGACGACCACCGTCGGTAGTATCCAGCCGAACATCGATCGTGCGCCCCAGCTCCGTCACACCCACAAACGCGCATACATCAGCTTGGTCCCAATCGAGCAGTAGCTCATCGACCTCAAAGACACCGCCCAGCTCCCGGCGAAGCAGGAGTTCATAGGACGGATCGTTGAGATTTCCCAAACATGTCGTCGAAACCAAGCGTTCAGGCATGCTCTAGCCCTCGACCTCGACGAGCTCGATATCAAAGTTGAGGTCCTTGCCGGCAAGCTCGTGGTTGGCGTCGAGCGTCACGGCCTCGGGCGTCACGTCGATGACCACGGCGGGGACGGGCATGCCGCTCGGCGTGGACAGGAAGAGCTTCATGCCCTTCTCGATCTGCTCGATATTGGGAACCTGCTCGGCCGGGAAGGTCAGGACCATCTCGGGATTGTGCTCGCCGTAGGCATCGGCAGCCGGGATGTGCACGGTCTTCTTCTCGCCCACCTGCATGTCGACAACAGC
The DNA here is from genome assembly GCA_030841765.1 of Collinsella aerofaciens. GTDB lineage: Bacteria > Actinomycetota > Coriobacteriia > Coriobacteriales > Coriobacteriaceae > Collinsella > Collinsella aerofaciens_AV. Next base: position 25,102 of record JAUUSS010000012.1, read on the forward strand.
GGCGTCGAAGCCCTTGATCATCTGACCGGCGCCGCAGGTGAACTCCAGCGGCTCGCCGCGATCGTAGGAGCTATCGAACTGCGTGCCGTCATCGAGCGTGCCGCGATAATGGGTCTTGACCTTCTTGCCCTGGTTGGACATGGTAACCTCCGTAATAAGGGCGGCGCACAACGCGGGCCGCCATGAACATATGGCGCTAACTATACCCTAGTCATACAATTCAATGACAGTTTGCAAAGAAACGCTGCAACCGGAGGAACCATGGCATATCCCGTATTTGACCTACACTGCGACACCGCTGACCGCATCGGCTGGGCCACGCTCGATCTCGACCTGCGCTTTACCGCCGGCACCGACGGTTATTTCCCCGGCGACGAAACGCATCCGCAAGATTTCGATCTCATCGAGGGCAACGCCTGCGCCATCTCGCTCGCAAAGATCGGCAACACGCCGTGGGCACAGTGCTTCGCCACGTTTGTCCCCGACGAGATTCCCGCCGCCCACGCCGCGCGCTTCCAGGCGCAAATCATGGCGCATATGAGCGGCCAGGCAATGCTCAACCACGACCGCATGGTCAACGTACGCAGCGCCGCAGACATTCGCCCCGCGCTCAAGGACGGCAAGGTCGCTTGCATCCACACCATCGAAAACGCCACGTTCTTTGCCGAGGACCCCGCGCTGATCGAGGTGCTCAAGAGCTTGGGCGTGCTTATGTCGTCACTCAGCTGGAACGCGCAGGGACCGCTCGCGAGCGGGCACGATACCCACGCCGGCCTCACCGCCGCCGGCATCGAGGCACTTACGCAGATGGAGCACGCCGGTATGGTACTCGACGTCTCCCACCTCAACGATGAGTGCTTTGACGAGGTTGTCGCCCACGCCACGCGCCCCTTCGTCGCCAGCCACTCCAACTCCCGCACCGTCTGCGGCGTCAAGCGCAATCTCACCGACGACCAGTTCCGCACCATTCGCGACATGGGCGGTATCGTCGGCCTCAACTACTGCAGCGAGTTCCTTTCCAACGACGCAACCGACGAGACCGCTGCAGACGTCACCTTCGACCAGCTGGCGGCACATATCGAGCACTGGCTCGACCTGGGCGGCGAGGACGCCATCGCGCTCGGCGGCGACTGGGACGGTGCCACGGTGCCCGCTTTCCTCTCCGATGCCAGCAAGATGCCCGAGTTCCAGAACATGCTTTCCAAGCATTTTGGCAAGACCGTGATGCAAAAGCTCTGCAGCGACAACGCGCTTGCCTTCTTTGAGCGCTATTAATTTCACATCCCTTGAGCGGGCCGGTATGCCGAACGGTCGACATGCCGGCCCGTCCCCAATCTGAAGGACCGCTTTTGACGCAGCAATTTACGATTACCGTATCCCGACCGGATGGCACATCCATCCCCGTCGTCGTTACCAAAAAGCGCGTCAAGAACTTCAACCTACGCGTCACATCGAGCGGTGAGGCCCACGCCAGCGCACCGCTCGGCGCCAGCCGCGAGCGCATCGAAGCGTTTGTGAAGCGCAACAGCGCCTGGATTATCAGCCGACTTGACCAGCGTGAGCAACATCAGGCGACGGCGCGAGAGCCGCTCAGTCCCTCGTCCATCATTGCGCTTTGGGGCAAGCCCATCACGGTACAAGATGCGCTCGATCACAACTTTGCATCGCCCGCACCGCGGCCCAAGCAGGCCACCTTCGCAAGTTTTATGGGCGCCGACAAATCGAACGAACGCCTACAGGCCGAGCGGCGCGCAATCCTCGACGGCCTGACGCCCGATGAGCTCCAGACCCGCATCGACCAGCTCTATGCATCCGAGGTCACCACAGCGCTGCGCGATATGGTGCATGCATACGAAATCGCAATGGGTATCGCCGTTTCCCGCGTTTCCGTACGCAGTATGAAGACGCGCTGGGGCTCATGCACACCCAAAACCGGCGCCAATCGCATCGCGCGCGAGCTCGCCGCCTACCCTGTCGAATGCCTCGACATGGTTGTCGCCCACGAGCTCGTCCACTTGCTCGAGCCAAGCCACAATCAGCGGTTTCACGCCCTGCTCGACACGTACTGCCCCAACAATAGGGCTCTGTCGCAGCGGCTCAAGCGGCCACCCCTCAACAAGCTCTAGCGTCGACTAGCGCACGCGCTCGATCTCGACGCCGCAGCTTGCCAGGGGAAGACCGACGGGAGCCCAAGGCTTATCGAGCTTAACACGCACGCCAAGCAGCAGGGGGTAACGACGCAGCAGCATCTGGGCCACACCCTCGGCTGCAGCCTCGATGAGCTTAAACGTATGCTCGCGCAGATATCCGTCGACATCGTGACACACCGAGCCGTAATCAATCGAGGCATCCAGGTTGTCGTGCTCCCCTGCTGCACGCAGGTCGGCATAGAGCACCAAGGACACGATGAACTTCTGGCCCAGCGCGTTCTCTTCGGGATACACACCGTGGTTGGCAAAGACCTCGAGACCGTCGATAGTAATGCGGTCAGCATGGCGCAGGTCGTCATAGCTCACGTGGGGCACCGCCGCTGCGGTGGATATTTCGCCCCTTCCACGGCGGGCGAGCTCGGCGCCTTCAGTCTTGGTTGCATTCTCGGGCAGTTTCTTGTTACTCATCGCGATCGTCTCCTTCGTTTAGAACCCCGACCGCGCAAACTAACTACACGCGAATCGACAGGTTCTTTTTATCATCGCTCCAATTGCAAGCATTGCGCGCGGGGCATGCAAAGCAGGCGCGCGACGCTTTGTCGGCTGCATAGAGCAGACGCTCGAGCGGTTGGCTGTTCACGCGCAGCTTTCGATGGCCCAGAATGGCCGTCTTAATGGCCGCAGCATCGGCCGGCTCAAACGCTACGTCATCGGGCATGCCGCCGAGAATCGCATCAGCGACGCGTTCGCTTGCAACATCATGGGATATACCCGATTCATACTGTTCATCTTTGCCGATATCGTGAAGAAGTGCCGTGGCGTAGATGACCTCGCGGTCAAATTCGAGCTGTTCCTCGAGATTCTTGATCCACATAATGCGAGCGACATCGAGCAGATGGTCAATACCGTGGCGGCAGAAGATACGCCCCGATTCCAACTGTGCAATGTTGCCCAGGTGCCGCCGGAACAGGCCGTTGGCACAGATGTAATCGATACGAGGCATGGCACCAAAGGGGGCTAGGCCCGAAGCCATAAAACCGCGACGCGGCGTTCCCTCATCGGTCTTCGATGCAAAGTCGTTAACGGCTCTCATGGTTAGCGGTCCAGCATCCTAAAGAATCGCTCCTCGAGCGACGGATCGGTCTCAAAGATGCCGCGGCGAGCGAGCGTCACGGTCTTGGTGCCGGGCTTTTGCACGCCACGCATCGTCATGCACATATGCTCGGCCTCCATCAACACAATCGCTCCCTGGGGAGCAAGATACTCCATGAGAGCATCGGCAACCTGCGCACACAGCTGCTCCTGCAGCTGCAGACGGCGGGCATAGACCTCAACCGTGCGGGCGAGCTTGGAAAGTCCAGCCACCCGACCGTTAGGGATATAACCAATGGCGGCCTTGCCATAAAACGGCAGCAGATGATGCTCGCACAGCGAGTAGAACGTAATGTCGCGCTCGATAACCAAATCGTTCGAAGCGACGGCAAAAGTTTTGGACAGGTGCTCCTCGGCACTCTGGTCCATACCGCCGGCAATCTCGCCATACATACGGGCGACGCGTGCCGGAGTCTCCAGCAGGCCCTCACGAGTTGGGTCCTCGCCTATACCTTCAAGCAGCAGCTTAATGGCAGTCTCGACTTTTTCCTGATCGACCATCTGGGCCTCACTTTTTTCGATTTCGCGTTCGCGCTATGGTACCACGCCGGCACGCAACCTCTGCCAGTTACATAGTATGGGTCGAATAGACCGGATCGTCCCGCCAAAGCTCCACAGCATCGCAAAGCGCAACGCCCTCACGTGCAGCACGAGCGCGCGTGGCGTTCATGTCGATCACGCGCTGATTGCTCGAACCCCTAAAGCGCAACGAGATATCGTACAGATCCTGAACGAACGGGCCGTCCACCAACATGTCGAGGCAGGCCAGGATACGGTCCGTCACCTCGGTATGATGACGGCCACCCGGCATAAGCTCCTCGAGCACGTCACCGGTAAAGCACCAAATGGTCTTGCCCGACCCAGCAGGATAGGCCGCACGCACGCGCTCGATAAAGTCAACAAGCCCCGCCTGATTCTCGGGCTCCATAGGCTCGCCGCCCAGAATCGTCAGGCCATCAATAAAGGGATGGTCGAGACTCTCGATAATCTTGTCCTCGACGGCACGGTCGAACGGCTCACCCGCAGCAAAGTCCCACGCGACAGAGTTAAAGCAGTTCTTGCACCCACGACGGCACCCGCTCACAAACAGAGAAGTACGAACGCCTTCCCCATCAGCAATGTCGAAATACTTAATGTTCGCGTAGTTCATAGGTAACTCTCCCGGGAGGCCGGGACATATCATCCCGTCCTCAAACATTCTCGGCCTTCGGCCTGCGAAACTGCGGGCGGGACGATATGTCCCGGCCTCATGCAAAGGGTAACTCAATGAACGAAGCGAACATCGAGTATAGGGTTCGAGATCTAATAAAAACTGGGTTGCGGCTCAACCGCCATCGCAAGTAAATCGCAGCTGCAGCTCGAATTATCTCCGCTAAGAACTTCGAGGAGTGAGCAGACCGCATGCCGCATCTCAGCTACGTCAACTTGGCCGCCCCGTAGCGAGGCCCCGGACCTTTGCTCGATATGAGTTCCGCACGAACAGGAGGCGCCAGTGGCGCCTCCGTCGTGAGCCAGGACTGTCCGAAATAGCGAGTAAAGGTCCGGGGCCTCGCTACGGGGCGGCCTGGGATGGTTATTAGAGATGCAGCACGCGGTCGCGGATCTCCTCGGTTCGGCCCTGGTTCCAGAATTGAGTACCGATGTAGCCGCACGTACGACGGGCGACATTCATCTTCTCCTGATCGCGGTTGCCGCAGTTGGGGCACTCCCACACCAGCTTGCCGTCATCCTCGACAATCTTGATCTCACCGTCGTAGCCGCACACCTGGCAGTAGTCGCTCTTGGTGTTGAGCTCGGCGTACATGATGTTGTCGTAGATGTACTGCATCACGCGAATGACAGCCTTGAGGTTGTCCTGCATGTTGGGAACCTCGACGTAGGAGATGGCACCGCCCGGCGAAAGCTGCTGGAACATACCCTCGAACTTGAGCTTGTCGAATGCGTCGATCTCCTCGGACACGTGGACGTGGTAGCTGTTGGTGATGTAGCCCTTGTCCGTCACGCCCGGGATGATGCCAAAACGACGCTGCAGGCACTTGGCGAACTTGTAGGTCGTCGACTCAAGCGGGGTACCGTACAGCGAGAAGTCAATATCGCTTTCGGC